>CAZVOQ010000133.1:0-5385 GCA_964628475.1 uncultured Oscillospiraceae bacterium
GGTGCATTAAATGGATTAATGAGAGTACGCTCATTCAGACAAGACGATGCTCATATATTTATGACAGAAGAACAAATCACAGAAGTTATAATTGAAACTCTTGAATTATACGATGAAGTTTACTCAAAATTCGGCTTAACTTATAAATTAGAGCTTTCAACTCGCCCAGAAGATTCAATGGGTACTGAAGAACAATGGAACATCGCAACAGAAGGTCTAAGAAAAGCACTTGAAAGCTACGGTGCTGATTATAAAGTTAACGAGGGTGATGGTGCATTCTACGGCCCTAAAATCGATTTCCAAATCCAAGATGCTATTGGCAGACAATGGCAATGCGGAACTATCCAATTAGATATGCAACTTCCAGAAAGATTTGAACTTGAATACACTGGTGCAGATGGAGAAAAACATCGCCCTGTTATGATTCATCGTGCTTTATTTGGCTCTATCGAAAGATTTATTGGAATTTTAACTGAACATTTTGCTGGTGTTTTCCCTTTATGGATTGCTCCAACTCAAGCTGTTATTATCCCTGTTAGTGAAGCTCATAAAGAATACGCACATAAAGTTGCAAATGAACTCGCTGGCAAAGGCGTTAGAATATTAGTTGATGATAGAAACGAAAAAATGGGATACAGAATTCGCGAAAATCAGCTACAAAAAGTTCCTTATATGTTAATAGTTGGCGATAATGAATCTGCTAATTTCTCTGTTTCAGTAAGAGATAGAAAAGAGGAAATTTCTGGCGAAGTTAAAGTTTGTGATTTTAAAGCTATGCTAATGGAAAAAATTAATAATAGAAGTTTATAATATTTATAAAACATATTAAATAAAAAAAGCTAACACTGTCTATTTTGATAGTGTTAGCTTTTTAGTTAAGCTTTTTTATAAAATATAATTTATCGAAATTTCTTCCCAGATATCATTAATATTTTTATCTTGCAAAATGGTGTTTAAGATTAATTCTTTTGAAGATTTAAAATATTGATATGTTTTTGTTTCTTCATGATAAATATACCAATTCGTTTGACTTGTTCTGCTTTCAAAATAATTTTGAGAATTATAGCTAAACTCTATTTCACGCCCTGTATTTACTGCATTAATGAATTCTTGTTTTACACTCATAAAAACCTCTGTAAATTCGCCCTACTATTTAACTATGGTAAAAGCTTAAATTTTTATAAATCATAGATTTCTGAATATTTATCAGTTAGATATTTAACATAATAATCTGCATTAAAATCAGCCTTACAGCAGTTTTTAATCACTTCATTTGGAGTTAGCATTTTGCCATATTTATAAATATGGTCTGTTAACCATTGAACAACTGGTTTTAGATTATTTTCTTTAATTAATTTATCTAAATCAATATCTTTTCTCATTGAATCAGCAATTTGAGATGCATAAGCGCTTCCTATTGAGTAGCTTGGGAAATAGCCAAACAACCCATTTGCCCAGTGAATATCTTGTAGCACACCATATTCATTATTTGGGACAGTTACGCCTAGATAATCTTTATATAATTTATTCCATAAAGCTGGCAATTCATCAACGCTCACCTTATCTTGGAATATCGCTTTTTCAATTTCATATCTTATCATAATATGCATTGAATAAGTTAATTCATCTGCTTCTATTCTAATTAAACTCGGAGTAACTTTATTTACAGCTTTATAAAAATCATCAGCCGTAACGCCTAATAACTGCTCTGAAAACAATTCTTGCATTTTTGGAAAAACTAACTGTGAAAATTCTTTTGAGCGCCCGATAATATTTTCAAAAAAACGTGATTGCGATTCATGAATCCCCATACTAGTACCGCTAGCTAAAACTGTTCCTTTTAAATTATCGCCTGTGTTAAGTTCGTACAGCCCATGTCCACCCTCGTGGATAACACTATAAAAACTACTTGCAAAGCTGTCTTCTTTATAATTTGTTGTTATACGTACATCTGTTTTATCAAAATTTGTAGTAAATGGATGTTCTGTTTGGCCAATAGCGCAAAAGTTTTTATCTATTACTAAAACGTCCATTAAATAATCAGATAATTTCTTTTGCATATCAACCGGATATTTTTTATGCATAAAATCATATTGTATATCAGTTTTTTCATTTATTTTAGCTATTAAAGGCACTAAGTCTGTTCTTAGTTTTTCAAAATAAGTATCTAAAACATCTGTTGTTAAATCTTTTTCATAATCATTAAGAATTGTGTTATAAATGTTTTCTTCTTCTGGTTTTTGATATTTTGCAAATTTCTTTGTGTAAGTAATTAATTTTTCTAGTAAAGGTTTAAAGCTTTCATAATCACTTTTACCTTTAGCTGTTTGCCAAACGTGAGTTGCTTCATTTCTTACAACTTGATAATCAATAAATTCTTCAACTGGAATTTTTTGAGTTTTTTCTTTATCTTCTATAATATCTTTTAATTCTTTTGCTGTTTGCTCATCAAGAGTTTCGCCTTTTAAGCCTTCTATTATATCTTCTAATTCTTTTGCTGTTTGGATTTTATATAATTCTTCGCTTAAAACTGCTATTGTTTTACCTAAGTTTTCAGATGCGCCCTTTGGCATACAAGTTTCTGCATCATAATATAAAACACCCATCGCATGATTAAATGCATGCATTTTTTGCTGATATTTTTTAAATTCTAATATTTTTTCTTGTGTACTCATTTTCTTCTCCTTTAATCTTTGGTTTATTATAATAGTAAAACGGATAACTTATCGCTATCCGTTTTTATTTATTTTGCTTCTGATAATATTACATCAACTGAAAAAGTTTGATCTGTTTCCACTCTATAAATAGATATATTAAATAAATCTCCTGGCGAAGCTGATTCAAGTTCAGCTAGTAAATCATCAGTTGATTTAATTTCAATGCCATTTGCGTGAGTGATAACATCTCTTTCTCTTACACCTTTATTTAATAAATCGCTATCAGGCTCAATTGATGCTATATAAACTCCAGAATTCGGAAGACCATTAGGAGGGCCATTAGTATCATTTAATTCATAAATACTAATCCCTAAAACTGCCCTTCCAGCAACATATCCATGCTGAATTAAACTATCGATAATCGGTGCTGCCTCTGTTATTGGGATTGCAAAACCTATTCCTTCAAAATCTACATCTGCAACTTTTGAAGAAGTTATCCCGATAACTTGCCCGAATCTATTATATAAAGGACCTCCTGAGTTGCCTGGATTTATAGCTGCATCTACTTGAATTAAATCTAGGCTCCTAGTTCCATCACCTATATCTCTATTTAATCCTGAAATAACTCCTTGTGTAAGTGTATAAGAAAGGCCACCTGGATTTCCTATAACTATTGTTCTATCTCCAATTAATATTTCATCACTATTTCCAAATTCGGCTGGCTGTAGATTTGATTTTGCAACTTGGATAACGGCTAAATCCGTGTCATTATCTGTTCCAACGATACTTCCCCTGATTTGCTCTCCATCAAAAAACTCTACATTAACACTTGTTCCACCTTCTAAAACGTGGGCATTTGTAACTATATATCCATCTTCACTTAAAACAATGCCTGTGCCTGAGCCAATCGGAGAAATTTGCGAATCTGCATATACTAAGATTTGCACTATCGATGGAGTTACCGTATTATAAATATCGTTTGCAGAATATCCATCATCTGTTGTTTCTGGCAGTGGATTCATATTAATAATAGATTGATATCCTCCATCACCTTGATTTGGTTCAGGAGATACAACCTCTGTTTCTATTCCTAAAATTTTCTGCATAAATAAAACTGTACTTGTATTTTCATTAGCCGTTTTACCAACTGTAAAGCCTGTCGCTAATGGGATAAGTGCTATTAAAACAAAAGCTATAAATCTTGTAAAGCCTTTGCTTTTTGATTTTTGATTTTCCATATTCATCACCTCAAACTATTCTATTACATATATTATATTATTTTTGTGAAAAAGATTTGTTATTTTATCAAATTACTTTAGTTTTTTTATTATTTCTTTTTTGATTGGAGGAATATGTATTGATTTAGTTGGAAAATAAATCGAAAACTCTGTGTATTCATTTAAAACGCTTTCCACTTCTATTTTCCCACCAGTTCTTTGCAATAAGGTGCTCACTATATAAAGACCAATACCTGTGCCGTTTTTATTTACACTTCTACTCTTATCTGATTTATAAAATCTATCAAAAATATATGGGAGTTCTTCTTTTGGTATACCTGCACCATCATTTCTTATTTTAAACAATACACTCTCGTCTAATTTTTCCTCATAAACCTCTATGCTAATTTTTCCATACATAGGCGTGAATTTAACTGCATTATCAAAAATATTATAAACAATTTGATGTGCAATATCCGCATCAGTAAAAACATTTATTTTTTTGGGATTAAATCCTATTAAGCTAATCCTTTTTTCTTCAATATCCTTTTCTTTTCCTATAACAACTGCGGTAATTGTATCCCAGATATTATAATAATCTGCATTGATAACATATTCGCCTGCCTCAAGCTTTGACATTTGAAGCATGCTATTTGAAAGCCTTGCCAATCTTCCAATTTCATCTGAAACTATCTTTAAATATATTTTTTGATTTTCGCCCTCTATTGTTCCATCTAAAATTCCATCCACAAAGCCTTTAATACTCGTCATTGGTGTTCGCAATTCATGCGAAATATTCGCAACAAAATTTGAAAGCGAAACTTCATGATTTTCAACAACACCTGCCATAATATTAAATGTTTCTGATAGTTGTGCTGTTTCTTTAACGCCTTTTGTGGTTTGAACTCTAGCTGAAAAATCTCCATTTGCAAAAGCCTTTGCAGCATCAGAAATCTTAGTTATAGGAGTTACAATTTTTGAAGTTAAGAAGAATGATAAAATACTAGCTAAAATCAAAATTAGTAGTGCTGATAAAATAAATATCGCCGATAATGTATCTGTAAATATTAATATCGCATTTGTTTTTCCTATAACTTCAATATAGCCTATATGATTATTTGCATCATCATATAAGCTATATTTCACACTAAATCTATTCACTTCATTTAAAAACTCTAGCGCCTCAATGTTAACAGTAACTTCGCTAGTATTTAATTCACTTAAAAAGCTTACGCCAGCTTCTTCTTCGATATTAAGCTCACACTCTTCAACATCAGTGCACACAATATAGGTACTCTCGCTATTTATTATATGAATAATCGAATTTGTATTATCTGCAATAATATCAAAATTATATAACAAATCATCGGTGCTAATTTCATCACTTACTATATATCTATTTATTGCACCAACTGCCGATTGCGCGCCTTTTATAAGAGCTTGCATATTTTCATTTCCAAAATATTGGTTTGTAAAATATATAAGCACTAATCCTAAAACACTAATAGTTA
>CAZVOQ010000134.1:0-4737 GCA_964628475.1 uncultured Oscillospiraceae bacterium
CTAGTAAAACCCAAACAACAAGTAATACAGACCATGAGATTAAGAATACAAATGTGTACGGTAGCATTGAAGAAATCAAAGTGCCTATACCACTATCTTTTTCATATTTTCTCATTGTGATTAATATAAATGGTATCCAAGCAATAACTGGTGAAATAATATTTGTTGATGAGTCGCCTATACGGTATGCGATTTGTGTAAGTTCTGGTGATAAACCAAGCTCCATAAACATAGGAACAAACACTGGTGCAAATATTGCCCATTTTGCTGTTGCTGATGCCATAAATAGGTTTGTAAATCCTGTAAACCAAGCAAAAAGCACGATTAATATGTAAATGCTTATATCCATACTTTTTAGCATATCTGCCCCTGTTAAAGAGATGATATTGCCTATTTTTGAATATCCAAAATAAGCTGTGAATTGGCTAGCTACGAACGCTAACACGATAAAGCTTGAAACTGATGAAATTGATTTAACTAAAGTAGCACAAACATCTTTATCAGTTTTAAATTGACCACTAACTTTACCATACACAAAAGATGGAATAAAAAATAGCATTGCGAAAATCGGAATAATTGAATTAATTAAAACTGATTTTTCAGTCAAACTTCCTGTTTCTGCATTTCTCATAAATGAAGTTTCTGGAATGCAAATAGCTATTAAGACAACGATAAAAGTAATTAATGCAATGTTTGCCCATTTTAATGCCTTTGTTTCTTGTGCTGATATTTCACTTTTAGGCTCAATTAAAGTGCCATCGCCATGGCTTTTATCCCAAACGCCAAGTCTTGGAATAAGAATTTTTTCTGTTACGATAGTACCTACTAAAGTAATTAAAAATGTTGAAACTATTAAAAAATACCAGTTGCCTAGTGCTGTTACTTCATAAGTAGGATTTAAAGTTGCAGCTGCACCAGTTGAAAATCCTGCTAAAATAGGATCAACGTCACCAATTAATAAATTAGCTGAATAACCGCCTGAAACGCCAGCAAATCCAGCAGCTATACCTGCTATTGGATGCTTTTTATAAGCTGCAAATATCATTGCTGCTAAAGGAATAAATACAACATATCCAGCACTTGAAGTGATGTTGGACATAACGCCGATAAATATTACCATCGGTGTAACTAACGCTTTAGGTGTAACACCAACAGCTTTACGAATTAAAGATTCTAAATACCCCGAACCTTCAGCAACGCCTATACCTAGCATGATAACTAATGTTACACCTAGTGGCGCATAGTTTATAAAATTCTTTACAGCATTTGTAAGCATGTAAGAAAATCCTGATGCACTTAGTAGGCTAACTACATTAACTGTTGTTTCCTCAACCATTCCTGAAGCACTGTTGTAAATATCACCAGTAGCGCTCCAACCAAGAGCTGCACCAATACCCGAAAGTACTACTACAAATATTGTTAAGTAAAAAAATATTGTAATTGGATGTGGCAATTTATTACCAACAGCCTCAACCTTATCTAAGAATCTTAAAATTCCAGATTTCTTTTTTATGGATGCGTTTTGCTTTTCCATTTTAATTCCTCCTAATTTTGTTTAATTTGCATTTAATAATAATTTTTAGTAAATGCAAATTGCCGATTAAATGCTTTTTATTATATTTCTTATGTTATGTATAACGTTGAATAATATCTGTATAAAAATTAACTAAAAATACTCATATTTTTCACATTTACATCATTACCCACATTCTACTTCATCGTTTATAATAAGTCAATAAGTCAAAAAAAGATTGTGCATTATACCCATTTAAGAGCATTTTTCATATATATTTTACACAAACAAATTAAATAATATCGTTAACTATTGATAGAATAACAATAATTACCATTTATTTAATTAGGAATTTAGTTAAATTAACTTAATTAAATAAATTTTTATTTTTTGCAAAAAATTATGTTGCAAATCAAGCTAATATATAGTATCATATAACCGATTATTAAAAATTTAACGCATTTCATAAAATTAACACAATATTAATAATTATTAGATTAATTAAAACACAAATAACAATAAACGGAGTATATTTATGAAACAGAAAAAAACCATAGGGTTTGAAACTTATTTCAGCCTTGCATTTATCTTTTTAGCATTTTATGGCATGGGCAGTGTTATGGGTATGGCTAATTTATTTAACACAATAATGAACACTGCACACGATTTACTGCTTAACACAGTATTTTTTATAATGGCAATTTCGGTTATCACAGGTGCGATTTCAAATTTACTTTCAGAGTTTGGTGTAGTTTCATTACTAAATAAAATAATATCACCTATTATGCGTCCTGCATATGGGCTACCGGGAGCTGCAAGTATAGGCGTTGTTTCAACTTTTGTATCTGATAATCCTGCGATTTTAACTCTAGCTAAAAACGAAAGCTTTATTAAGTATTTTAAGCAATATCAAATGCCAGCGCTTTGCAATCTAGGCACAAGTTTTGGTATGGGGATGATATTAGTAACATTTATGATTGGTATTGGTGGAGAAGATGTTTTCCCTGCCACGATAATCGGCGTTTTAGGGGCTTTTTTAGGCAGTATTGTATCTGTTAGACTAATGCTTAAACAAACTAAGAAATATTATAATATAAGCAAAGAAGAGGCTAAGGCAGAATTTAGCTTTAAAAACACAAATAAAGAAGTTGAAATGAAAGAAGTTTCAAATTCACCTCTTGAAAGAGTGTTAAATTCAATTCTTGAAGGCGGTAAAACAGGTGTTCAATTAGGCCTTGATATTATCCCTGGCGTTCTTTGCATTTGCACTTTTATTATGATTTTAACATTTGGTGCACCAGCTGATGGGATATACACTGGCGCTGCATACGAAGGAATTGCACTACTTCCAAAGCTAGGTGAATTTATTTCCCCAGTTACATCTTTACTTTTTGGGTTTAATGATCCATCAAATATAGCTTTTCCTATAACAAGCCTTGGAGCAACTGGCGCTGCTATGGCTCTTGTTCCAAAAATGCTAGAAACTGGAACTGCTGGAATGAATGAAATAGCTGTATTTACTGCTATGGGTATGTGCTGGTCTGGATATTTATCAACGCATATTTCAATGATGGATGCACTTGATAGAAGACAATTTATAAAAGATGCTATATTATCTCACACTGTCGGTGGTATAGTAGCTGGCGTATCTGCTCATTATATTTATGTTTTATTCACAATGATAGTTTAAAAAAATAGTTAATAATAAGCCAAAACTCTTTAATTTTTATAAAGAGTTTTGGCTTAAGTTTGTTAGAAAAGATTATAATTCATCCCAAAATAATTCAAATTACACAAAAATTAATAACCAACAAATTCGTAACTAAAGCGAATTTGTTGGTTATTATATTTTCAGCTAATATATTTAATTATTGAATTCCTAAAGCTGTTTCAATACAAGCAATCATATTGTCCATAGCTGTTATCCCAGCATCATTTGTATACCAATCTGCACCAGGTGTTAGGTAAACGATTGTACCATTTTGATACGCTTGTGTTTGGTGAACAATTTCATTATCCATTTGTTGCTCTGCAGGAGTAGCTCCTTCTTCGCCAACTGCTGTATCTTTATCTAAAACAAAGATATATTCTGGATCTAATTCTAATAAGAAGTCATAAGCAATTTCATTACCGTGGTTTACATCAATATCAGCTGCAACGTTTGTAAAGCCCATATTAGTTGTAACAATAGCGGCTCTTCCTGTATCGCCTAATGTGTTTAAGCTATCGCCAGCAAATATTAATAAAGCTGCTGTTTGTGAGTTTGCAACTTCATTGATTGCGCTAATTCTAGCTTCGTAATCAGCTAAAACTGTATCTAATTCGCCTTCAAGTCCAAAGATTGTAGCATGTGTTTGTGCTAATTCTTTGTAGCTTTCAAAAAATCCGTCTTCATAAGTTACAAAAGCTGCCATTGTTGGCGCGATTTGCATAAAATCATCGTAAGCTGATGCACTTCTATCGCTAGAGAAGATAACGTCTGGTTGTAATTCCATGATAGCTTCGATATCGTAATCTTTCATACCACCTAGTTGAACAATATTTTCATCTTCGTAATATTTTTTTAAGTGTTCTGGCATTGATTCACCACCGATTGTGCCAACAACTCTATCGCCTAGTCCCATAGCATCTAAAAAGTCTAGTGTAGCGTAGTTTAAAACTACTACTCTTTGTGGATCTTTTGGAAATTCAACTTGGATTTTTTCATCACTTCCATTTGTTACTGTAATGCTTACAGTTTCAGCTACAGTTTCTTCTGTTGTTGTTTCTTCAGTTTCGCTTGAGCAAGCAACTAATGATAGAGCTAGCACAGACGCTAGTGTTAATGCAATAATTTTTTTCATTGTAAAAAACCTTTCTTTTTTTGTTTACTTGTATATAAAAAGCATTGATAAAAACTTTTTCTATCAGCTTTTAATATCTAAAAAATTAATAATAGATAGCCACTGGCTTATCTTTAATCATTTGAATATCAAAATCAACATTGTATAAATGTTTTAATGTATCCTTTGTCATAACTTCATTTACTTCGCCAAATTTATATAGATGTCCATCCTTAAAAGCACCTATATAATCAGAGTAAACTGAGGCAAAATTTATTTCATGTAATACCAAAACAACTGTTTTGCCTAAATCTTCGCTTAATTTTCTAACTAATTTCATCATATTTGAAGAGTGATAAATATCTAAATTATTAGTAGGTTCATCTAAAAATACAATCTCTG
>CAZVOQ010000134.1:4747-5258 GCA_964628475.1 uncultured Oscillospiraceae bacterium
ACCATTGCTATGTATGCCCTTTGAAGTTGTCCACCTGATAATTCGTCTATAAATCTATCTGTAAATTCTTCAAGCTCCATATAAGCTATTGCTTTATCAACATGCTCATAATCTTCTTTTGTTAATCTACTTTGAGAATATGGAAAACGACCAAAAGCAACTAATTCTTTTACTGTTAATTTCATCGTTGTATGATTTTTTTGAGTTAGGATAGCTAATTTTTTACTTAGCTCTTTAGCTTGCCATTTTTTAAGCTCAACCCCTGAAACCTCAACATCGCCACTATCTTGAGAAATTAATCTTGTTATAATATTTAAAACAGTTGATTTACCAGCACCATTTGGACCAATAAAAGATATAACTTTTCCTTTTGGAAGTGAAAAGGTAACATCTTTTACAACATGTTTATCAACATAAGTTTTATTTATCTGTTTTACTTGCATAATTTTATGCTTCTCCTTTGTTTTTAAGTATTAAATATAAAAAGTATATTCCGCCAAATAAATTTATA
>CAZVOQ010000135.1:0-5246 GCA_964628475.1 uncultured Oscillospiraceae bacterium
TTATTTAAACTTCTTTTTCAAATATGTAAATTGGATTTCCTTCTTCTAAAAATTCCCCAACAACTTTATATCCAAAATCTGTATAAAATTTAAAATTGTCTTTTTTATCAACGGGAGTAGTTAGCGTAAATAATTTAGTTTCAACTGTGTTATTATGAATAAAATTCATCATCGCCTTTCCTATTCCTTTTCCTTGAGATTCTGGAATAGTTGCAAGTGCTTTAACTTCAAATGCCCCTTCTTTTTCTTCATCAGGATACACAGCACAAGTGCAAACTGCCATTTCATCTAAATAAGCGATATATGTATGACCATAATCAATAACAGCTAGAGTTTTTTCAATAGGTCTTTCATAGCTCGGTGGCTTATATCCATACCTTACAAAATCCGCATAAAATCCTTTATTAAGTAAATCTGTCACTAATTGGGCATCTTCTCTTGTTGCTTTTTTAATCACTAAATTTTCCATTTAAAAAACTCCTTCTTATTCATTATTCTTTATATTATATCATATAATTAATTAATTTTCCACCTATTCAGCTTAAAAAATAAAGAAATATGTTGATTTTATGTAAATTTATATGTTTTGCACTAATTTTTATATTATTATTCTTTTTTTATTTGTAGTCTAGGCAACAATATATCTTTGATTTTACATCTATTGTATTGTATAATAAATGTAATAACTTTAAAAAAGATTAATTTATCTTTTTTAAATCCGCAAATTATAGCCATAAAGGAGGTTAATTTTCACCATTCACTATTTTGAGTGATATTAATTATAACTTTAAAAATATTCACCTCTCACAACTTAATTAACAATAACTCTTGCAAATATAATATTTTTCAAGTTATAAAAATTTATTTATAAGGAGATTTAGAATTATGAACACAGTTAGTAACACATCTGTTCAAAGCAAAGACGGTTTTAAAAGTAAGTGGGGCTTTATTTTAGCTTGTATAGGCTCTGCAGTTGGTATGGGTAACATTTGGCGTTTCCCTATAATGGTTTCTACATATGGCGGTTTAACATTTTTACTTCCATATTTTTTCTTTATCATAGTAATCGGTGCATCAGGCGTTATCTGTGAATTTGCACTAGGTCGCTCTACTGGTTCTGGTCCAGTTGGCGCTTTCGGCGTTTCAACTCAAAAAAGATTTGGCAACAAAAATTTAGGTGAAATGGTTGGGGTAATTCCTCTAATTGGCGCTTTAGCGCTAGCTATCGGCTACACAGTTGTTGTTGGCTGGATATTTAAATACGCTTTTATGGCTGTAACTGGCGATTTAGCTGCTATGGGAACTGATATGGCTACTATCGGTGGAACATTTGGTATGGCGGCTCCTGAAACTGCTTCTATTGCTGAAAGTATTTCAGTTGTATTTAGTGGGCAAGCGGGAAATAGCATGTGGCTAGTTATCGGACTTGTTACAACATTAATAATTATGGCTTTAGGTATCGCTGGCGGTATTGAAAAAGCAAATAAAATTATGATGCCTGCATTATTCTTTTTATTTATCGGCCTTGCTATTTATATTTCAACTCTACCGGGTGCTTCTGATGGATATAAATACATATTCACTCTAAACCCAGCGGGCCTTGCTAATCCTTTAGTTTGGATATTTGCATTTGGTCAGGCTTTCTTCTCATTATCAGTTGCTGGTAATGGTAGTATTATCTATGGCGCATACCTTCCAAAATCAGAAGATTTAGTTTCTTCTGCAAGAAACGTTGCTGTGTTTGATACAATGGCAGCACTACTTGCTTCATTCGTTATCATTCCTGCTATGGCAGCTGGTGGCGCTTCACTAGACGCAGGCGGTCCTGGGCTAATGTTTGTTTACTTAGTTAATGTATTTAATGGTATGCCTGGTGGCACAATAGTTGGCGTAATATTCTTTATCTGCGTGCTATTTGCTGGCGTTTCATCTCTTGTAAACTTATATGAAGCTCCTGTTGCTTATCTTCAAGAAAAACTAAAAATGAAACGTTTAGTGGCTGTTGGCACTATTGGCGTTCTTGGTGCAGTTGTTGCAATTTGTATCCAAGGTGTAACTTCTCCTTGGATGGACGTTGTTTCTATCTACATCTGCCCACTTGGAGCAATGCTAGCTGGTATTATGTTCTTCTGGGTATTAAAAGAAAACGATATACTTTCAGCTGTTAATGAAGGCGCTAAAAAGCATATTGGCAAATGGTTTATCCCGCTTGGAAAATATGTTTATGTTCCTTTAGCTTTAATCGCTCTAATCGCTGGCGCAGCACTTGGCGGAATAGGCTAATTACGATTATAATTAAAAAGGCTATCATTTAATTAGCTACAAAAAACTTAAACTAAATTAAAATAGAGGAATGCTTGCCATTTCTCTATTTTTTTCGCCTTTTAAATTTATAAAAATAATCAGATATATTAAGATTGAAATTTAAATCTTATAAATATATCAATAATTTATTTATATAATCTATTATTTCGAGCAGATTTTTTAATCTATAAAATTTTACACTCTTTGTAAAAAAATAATTTATAATATTGATTATTTTATATTTATGTTATTCTTATTGAATAAGAATTATAAATATGATAAAATTAATTAAACTTTGCAAAATTACTTCAAGGAGAATTATATGGATATTAAAAAACAAGAAACATTAATTTCTTTACTGCCTTGGCTTAGCTGTGAGAGTGTTGTTGATATTGAAAAGCATCTAAAAAAAGCCACAAAGAGAATTATAAATGATAAAAGCATTATTATATCTCAAGGTGATGTTACAGGTAGTATTTTTTATATAAAAAGGGGAACTGTTAAAATTGCTTCTTTAACTGATGATGGAAAAGAAAAAATCTATCTTTTTCAAACAGAGGGAACTTTTGCAGGCATCGTTGGGCTTTATCACTCCTATCCATCAAATGCCTTTGATGTGGCAGTGGGAGAGTGTGAATTATATGAATTTTCAGTTAAAGATTTTAAAGAGATGCTAAGAACAGACTTTCAATTACAAGAAGTAATTTCTCAAATGCTCGCAAAAACCATTAGGATTTTAATCGCAACTTTAAACAGCATAACTTTTAATTCAGCCGAGCAAAGGGTTTGTGGGCTTGTGTATTTGTTGGCTATAAAATATGGAAAACAGACACCTAACGGGATTTTAATTGATATTAATTTACGCCACGAAGATATAGCTTCTATATTTTCTCTTCATAGAGTAACTGTTACTAAAATTTTTCAGACACTTCATGATGAGGGAATAATTTCAAAAGATAAAAATTCATCTGTAACCGTTTTTAATATGGACAAACTTCTTTTGCTTTCAGATTTTAATTCTTTAAATACTTAATTTTTTTGATGTGATTTTAACAAAATCACATCATTTTTTATTTTCGTGTATACACACAGACCAAAATAATTGTTTTTGGTTATTTTGCCTACACGTTTTAGCCAAAAGCCTGTATACAAGTTTTGTTTATATTGCTGATTTTATAATATTTACTATATTTTTACATATTTATTTTGTATAATTATATTATTAACTTTTAAAAGGAGATTTTAACTATGGTAAATTTTAAATCGGCTCCATTTAATCTTAGCGATGAAGATATTAAATGGGTTAAAGACACAATTTCTTCTATGAGTATAGAAGAAAAAATCGGGCAATTATTTTTTAATTTAGGTATGAATAAAAACGAAGAATACTTAAAAGGTATTGTATCAAAGTATCACATCGGTGGTGCAAGATACCAAGGTGGTAATGCAAAAGAAGTTCATGAGCAAAACAGAATTTTCCAAGAAAACTCTAAAATTCCACTAATTATCGCTTGTAATACTGAATCTGGCGGTAATGGCGCTTGTAGCGATGGTACTATGATTGGCGACCACGTTAAAATTGGTGCTACAAATAAAAAAGAAAATGCTTATGAATTTGGCAGAATGTCAAACAAAGAAGCTCATGCAATCGGCTGTAATATGGCTTTTGCTCCTGTTTGTGATATTAATTTAAACTGGAGAAATCCAATTATTTCAAACCGTTGTTTTTCAAATGATGCTCAAACTGTTGCTGATATGAGCGTTGAATATATGAAAGGTGCAATGGCAAACGATGGCTTTGCTTGCGCTGCAAAACACTTCCCAGGCGATGGGCTAGACGAAAGAGATCAGCATTTAGCTCCAAGCATTAATACATATGGCACACAAGAATGGATGGACACTTTTGGTAAGGTTTATTCATCACTTATAAATGCAGGACTTCCAGCTATTATGGCAGGACACATTATGCTTCCATCTTGGGAAAAAGAAATTAATCCTAGCATAACAGAAGAAGAGATGATGCCTGCAACTCTTTCAAGACCTTTACTACAAGGCCTACTAAGAGAAAAACTAGGCTTTAATGGTATGATAGTTACTGATGCTTCACATATGATTGGTTTAACTTGTATGATGAAAAGAAGCGAAATGCTACCAAGTGCTATTGCTGCTGGCTGTGATATGTTTTTATTCTTTAATGATTTAGACGAAGATTATGGCTACATGATGAACGGCTATAAAAACGGAATTATCTCAGAAGAAAGATTACAAGAAGCACTAGAAAGAATTTTAGCTTTAAAAGCTTCAATGGGCTTAAATAAAAAAGCTAAAAAAGATATCGTTCCTCCTGCTGAAAATGTTTACAATGTTGTTGGATGCGATGAACATAAAGAGTTTGCTAAAAAAATGGCTGATGAAGGCATCACTTTAGTTAAATCTAAAGAAGATATTTTCCCTATCACTCCAGAAAAATACAAACGCATTATGATTGTTCCTGTTAAAGGTGCTGATTCAGGCGGTATGTTTGCTTTAATGGGCAAAGCAAAACCAGTTGAAAACGATTTAAAAGCATCACTTGAAGCTAAAGGCTTTGAAGTTAGCATTTTTGAAGAGCCAATTGCAAAAATTCTAGCTGAAATCAACGAAGCAAAATATGAAGCAAAAAGAACAAACAACCCAGCTTTAGTTCAAGAAGTTATGGGCAAAAGCTTAAATGTTTACTTTGCTGCAAAATCAAAAGTTGAAGATTTTGTTTCAAATCAAGATTTAATTATCACTTTAGGAAAAGTTAAAAGCTATGGCTCAGTTGTTGAAAGAGTTTCCTGGGGTATGGGTAAAGGTGGCGGAGAAATTCCATGGTATGTGCATGAACTGCCAGTTGTTGTAGCTTCAGTTGGCCATCCATTCCTGCTTTCAGATGCTCCTTTTGCAAAAACATATATCAA
>CAZVOQ010000136.1:0-5222 GCA_964628475.1 uncultured Oscillospiraceae bacterium
CTAAAATTGCATTTAGCATTTCTTGTTTGTGTTCTTCTTTTGGTGTAAACATATTTTTCTCCTTTAATTTTAAAACTCGAATTTAATTATACTACACATTATATAAAAATCAAGCTATCATTTATTTTTATAATTACAAATCTTTAACCCTTACAGCCTTTTTGTATCCCCTAGTTATCCTAATAAAAACGCTATATAACAATTATAAAAATTCAAGTTGTACTTTTATAAATTATATTGTATAATAACAACTGATATTTCAAATAATAATTCTAATTCTCTTTATGGAGGTTTTCGTGGATAATTTATATAGTAAAAAACAACTTATTAAAAAAAGCCAGCGTGCAGTTGTATCGCCAACAAGGCTTGTTGTTGTAAGCTTTGTGGCTGTTATACTAGTTGGTACATTGCTTTTAATGCTCCCTATTTCAACTAGGGATTCTAATATATCTTTTTTAGATGCTCTTTTCACTGCAACTAGTGCAACTTGTGTAACTGGGCTTGTAGTGTTTGATACCTATTCAAAATTCACTTTCTTTGGACAGATTATAATACTCACATTAATTCAAATCGGCGGACTAGGCTTAGTTAGCTTTACAACATTTTTTGCAATTGCTAGTGGTAAAAAGCTTGGATTTAAAAGCCTTAAAATTGCATCTTTTTCATCTAGTTTTGATGATTTAGGCGAACTTTCAACCTTATTTTTAACTATTTTTAAAATAGTTATAGTTTGCGAGTTTATTGGATTTGTTTTAATTTCAATAGTTTTAGTGCCTGAATTCGGCTTATTAAATGGATTATGGATGAGCTTATTCACAAGTATTTCTGCCTTTTGCAATGCTGGTTTTGATTTATTTGGCCAGATTGAGCCTTACACATCTTTAGTTCCATATTATGATAATTATTTAATGAATTTCACTATTATGGGATTAATTGTTTCTGGTGGGCTTGGGTTTATGGTGTGGCACGATGTTATCACTTTTAGAAAGCTTGGCAAATTAAAATTATCATATCATTCAAAATTAGTTATAAATATAACTGCTATTTTAATTTTAAGTGGTGCCGCTGTTATTCTATTTTTGGAGTGGAATAATCCAAACACAATAAAAAACCTACCTCTTGATCAGAAAATTCTAGCGAGCTTATTTCAATCTGTAACCACTAGAACAGCAGGATTTAATACTATTGATCAAGCTGGTATGACTGATTTTTCAAAATTATTTTCATCACTTTTAATGTTTATCGGGGCTGCTCCTGGTGGCACTGGTGGTGGCATTAAAATAACTACATTTGCCGTTATTTTAATAACTGTTGTTAGTGTAATTAAAGGGCGTAACGACGCCATTTATTCCAATCATAAAATCAACACTGGCGTTGTATATCGTGCGCTAGCTATCTTCTTTATAGCCCTAATTGCTGTTTTTGCAACAAGTATTGCTATATATACAACTTCTAATCACGAAACTATAACTGGCGTTAACACTCTATTTGAAGCTTTCTCAGCATTTGCAACTGTTGGTCTTTCAACTGGTGTGAGTGGCGTTATGAGTGATTGGGGTAAAGTGTTTGTTATTCTTTCAATGTTTATTGGCAGAGTTGGGCCAGTGTCACTTGCAATATCATTATCAATCAAATATCACGACTATTCAAATCGAGAAATAATCCCTGATGGGAATATTATAGTTGGATAAAAATCAAAACTTTTATAAAAAACCAAGGGAATGGCGAAAGCCATTCCCTTGTATTTTTTATTCCTAAGTTTTTTTATCGGTATTTTTCCTAAATAATAATGATAGTTTTTTTATAATATATTATATTCAATTATTGTATAATCAATATTTCCCACTTAAATATTTATATGTAATTTGCATGATTATAATAGATATTAGCCAATAAAGACTAGCACCAATTACAATTGGTTTTACATAATCGTAAGGTAATAATTCAAATTGCCCTAAAAGCGATAGCATTACAACAATTAAAGATAGCAATATCCAATTCACCATAATCGACACCCTTGCCGATTTGCCCCTAATCATTTCTTTTCTTTCATCGCTATACTCTATCATTTCATTTTCTTTTTTACTTTCATACTCATCTGGCCTTTTTTTCCAATAGTTATAATTATAAATTATTATTAGCCCAGGACCTATACAGCCTCCTGCAAGCCCAAAGAATATGCTTATATCTGGATACACAAAACACAGCGCAATAAACACCATACCACTTAATAAGTAAACACCAGCTAATTTTAATTGATTTTTCATAGCTATACCTTCCTTTCATAAATAAAAATTTCTTCGATACTCATTTTAAAAAAATCTGATATTGCAAAGGCAAGCTCTAAAGATGGGTTATATTTTCCATTTTCAATAGAACTTATAGTCTGCCTTGAAACTTTCATCGCTTTAGCAAATTCCTCTTGACTAATTCCGTTTTCTTTTCTTAATAATTCAACTTTGTTCTTCAAAATCAACACCTCCAAAAACGTAAAGTTTCCTTTACAATTTCAATATAACATACATTTTTCTCCTTGTCAAGTTTCCTTTACAATTTAGATAAATAAAAGCAGACTCTATTACAAGTCTGCTAAAATTATATAATATAGTATTAAAATCAATTTTAATATCCACTTTAAACGTATACACTCCATAAAATGCTACTATATTTATTTTTTATATTGCTTATTTATCTCATAAAACTAAATCCGTCTGCATCTATCATAATAGATGTGCTCGCCTGCGAAAACATCCCATATCCCATCAAAAGTATACCTACTATTAATAAAACCATAAAAAGTTTATCATACTTATTTTGCTTCATTTTTATACCTCCTGTGAAGTAGCTTTGAGATTAAATCTTGCACAAAAGCCAAACATTTTTTAGCAGTTAGAACCAATACTTTTATTAAAAAATAAGCAAAACCTGTTCCTGCAAAGAAAAATCCTAAGAAAAAGCATCCCGTAGGAAAACTAAATAAAAAAGCAGGAATAACTGCAAACAAGCTAATAAATGAGCCTATCATAAAGCCTAGTATTGCTAAGGCGATTGTAAATAAAACCGACACAATAAGTATTATTAATGCCCCTATAAGCGCAAGGCTTGCTATTCCAAGAGGCAGGGTTATCGGTGCTGATAAAATAGCTAATAATACAACAACCCAAGAAGAAGATTTTTTACTATCATTTTGTGTGCTATTTTTATTATTTTTATAATCTTCTTTTTTACTTTCGCCAAACTCCATTATTAAATTTGCTGCTATTTCATCTATGCTACCTAGATTTTTTATTGCTTCTTCTTCGCTTATAGCATCATTAAAATAGTTTTCATAAAATTCTATCGCGCTATCTCGTTCTTCGCGTGGCAAAGTGCTTATTTTTCGCCTTAACTGAGTTAAAAATTCTTTTTTATTCATCAACGTTCTCATTCCTTTCCTCTTCTTTTAATATTGTATCTATATTATCTTTATAATTTTGCCAGCTTTTTTTATACTCATCTAATTTTATTTTACCCTCGTTTGTAACGGTATAATATTTTCTATTTCTGCCATCAAAGGCCATATCATATGTTGTTAAAAAATTTTCTTTTGATAATCTTCTTAAAACTGGATATAAAGCAGTTTCACTAACTTGCAACTTCGCTCCAACTTTTTGAGTTAAATCATATCCATATGTATCGCACTGGGCAACGATGCCTAAAACACAAGCGTCTAGTAATTTTGATGCTACTGCAAATTCCATTGATAAATTCCTTCCTTAATTATTTTCTTAACAATATTATACAACGAATAATATTGTTTGTCAAATAAAAATCCCCTTTATGATAAATTTACCATAAAAGGGATTTAATAATTATATATTATTTAACAACAACTATTTCATATTCATCAGTGCCAATTCCTAATTTTTTCGCATGTTCTATACAAACTTCCCAGTTTGTATTAGGATGCATAACTTTGAAGTGGTCTTTTTTATCATGATTATGAGCGCAACAGCCTTCTTGATGTTCCTGCTCTTGCATATCTCCAACAAAGCTATTTTGGAATGCTGTTTCTCTATTACAAGCATCAGCACACGCCTTATCTAGTGCAACTGGATCAAACGACGCTAGCATACCAATGTCTGGGATAATTGCTGCATCATTTTCACCGTGGCAATCACAATAAGGAGAAACATCAACAATTAAACTTATATGAAAATGTGGTCTGCCTTTTAAAACAGCTAATGAGTATTCAGCAATTTTTTTATTTAAATCATCACAGCTAGTGCTCCAATCCGCTTCAATAGCATCAAACGCACAAGCACCAATACATCTTCCACAGCCAACACATTTATCATGATTGATAACTGCTTTTTTATCTTCGTTAAACGAAATAGCTCCATGTGCGCACATCTTCTTACAGACACCGCATTTTTTACACATATCTAAATCTACATCTGGCTTTCCATCGCTATGTTGATCCATTTTACCAGCACGGCTACCACAGCCCATACCAATATTTTTTAAAGTACCACCAAATCCAGTTAGCTCATGACCTTTAAAATGAGATAGTGAAATAAAGACATCAGCATCCATAATAGCGGCTCCAATTCTTGCCTCTTTAATAATTTCGCCATCTACTGGAACAATTGTTTCATTTGTTCCTTTTAATCCGTCACCGATAATTACATGGCATCCAGTTGAAAATGGTGAATATCCGTTTTCATATGCTGCTTCCATATGCTCTAATGCATTTTTTCTTCTTCCTACATATAAAGTGTTGCAATCTGTTAAAAATGGTTTTCCGCCTAGTGATTTAATAACATCAGCTACAACTTTTGAGTAGTTCGGGCGAAGATACGCTAAATTCCCAGGTTCACCGAAATGAATTTTAATCGCTGTGAACTTATCTTGGAAATCAATATCTCCTATTCCCGCTGTTTTAATTAATTTTTCTAATTTTAATAATAGGTTTGTGCCTGGAAGCGCCCTCATGTCTGTAAAATACACTTTACTTTTTTGCATAATAACTAAACTCCTTACTCAATAATTCAAATTTAAAATAAGATTTTTGCTATGTCAATCTCATCCATTATACCATAAAAATTGCAATATTTCAAAAAAAAATAAAAAAAATATATTTTTTTTCAAAAAAGTGTTGACATATCCTAAATCATATGTTATATTTATTAAGCATTAAGTTTGCTTGTGTAGCTCAGTCGGTAGAGCAGCTGATTTGTAAT
>CAZVOQ010000137.1:0-5145 GCA_964628475.1 uncultured Oscillospiraceae bacterium
GGGGAGCCAAATTAAGGAAGGTAAGAAATTACTTTCCTTTTTTATTTTAAGAAATTTAAATAGTAAACAAGCCAGCGTTATCGATTGCAGGCTTATCTGTAATTTCAGTGATAGGCTTAATAGAAATGGCGATTAGTAAAAAACAAGCTACCACTATCAATAACTTATATCAATAATTTATAGTGGTAGCTTTACTTTTTAGATATTTTAATTATAAAGGATATGCAAAATTTATTTCTTTAAGCAGTAAATCAATTTCTTTAGTGCCATCTAATGTGATATGCTTACATAAAATGTTTTTTTGCCATTCATTGTGAAAAGCCTTACTTCTCATGTTCATATCGTCAAAATCATATTTTTTAGCCCAATTTAAAAACTCTATGTGATTATCATACATATCTCCATCTGGTGCAATTCTATCTCCAAATCTTTTAAATTCACGTTGTTTTAATCTATCAATTCTTATATCAGTAGGTGTGTTTAGTCTTATTACTAAATCAAAAGATGGTATAAGTTCATCACCCCAACCACATAAACTGCCACTGATAACAATTTTATTTTCATTGTGCATATCCTTTTTCATAAGTTTTACTCTATCTTCTCGAGGTCTTAATTTTAAAAAAGGTGGGTTTGTTGGAAGCCATAAGTAATCATCGGAATCTAACATTTTGTAATTGTATTTTTGGCTTATCGACTTTGCTAATGTTGATGTTCCAGAGCCAGAAGCACCATAAATATGTATAATCGGCATAAATATTCTATCCTTTCATCATAGAAATAATATTTACTAAACTATAACACAGGCAAAATAATACTTCAAGTTGAATTTTGCAAGAATAATAAAGGGTATAGGCATAAATATTTTATAATTTTAATGGAAGATAAAATTATATTATTCGTTTTAGTATTTATTAATCTGAAATTAAAGAGAAAGGAAGATAAATTAATTTTTGAAAATTAAGAAATCTAAAATAGCAAATATTATACTTAGATAGATAAAAAGTTTGTTTTTAATTTCACTAAAATAGTGAAAAAAGTAAGCAAAAAAGCAAAATCGAAATACTGCCGTTAATATTAAAAATGATATTGTTTTTTAGCTTGATTTTTAATTGATAGATTTAAAATACATATATAATAATTACTCTATTTAGTTGGACTTTTAAAATAAATTATGTTAATATTATAATATTATGATATAAAATTAAAGAGGTTATCTATGAATAAAAAAATTAAAATTGCAATAGTTTGTGTAACACTTATAGCCTTAGTAATAGGTGGACTTTTTATTTATCACGTTAATAGACCATACCACTACACCCCAGTTACATCAGAAATAATCCTTAACGATGAAGCTAGCTTAAAATCTCCAATTTTATTAAGCGATGATGAAAGTGAGGTAGAAATAGCACTTAATGAAAAACTGAATTTTGTATCAGATGTGGATAATGGAACAGCAAATCTTTCAACAAGACAGCTTGTGTTTGGGTTTTATGAATGTGATATAAATCGTGTTTATGATGAGTATATTCCAAATATTACATATACATCTTCTAATGAAGAAGTGGCAAAAGTTGATGAGAGTGGAATTATAACTGCACAATCAAAAGGAGAGGCGGTTATTACTGTTAAAGCAGATGAGATAGCTTATGAAATACCGATTATGGTGTATAAGGTTGTTTTAGTGAGCGAGCTTGAACAAAATATCGTGTTATTAAATGGCGAGAGTAAAAGCATAGCAACGTTTGAAAAATATGAAATTCCTTTTTCAGAATTCTATTCTTCTAATGCAAATATTGTGTCGGTTAATGAAAATGGCATACTACAAGCTATGGCAAAAGGGACAGCTGAGGTTTACACCTATGTTGATGAAGCTCAAACTGAAAAAATTTCCACAAAGGTTACAGTTAAACAGCCAGTGCAATCACTATCAGTTGAGGATATAAGCATTTACGAGGGAGAAACTGTGCCAATTAAAATTTCGTATTCCCCTGCAAATGCAGATTATGGAACGAATTTTACATACACAGTTTCAGATACTTCGATTGCGTCTATAAATGGCAATTCTTTAACGGGAGTGAAAAGTGCGATAACTTATTTAACCGTTACTTCAAGCAATGGTATAAGTGCCAAGGCAACTGTTAAAATCAGCCCTCGTCCAAAGGCTGTAGTGTCGGTTTCGGATATATCAAAAGCTGAATTTGACGCATACTCTGGAGAAAAATTCTCAGATGGCTCGCCATATGCAACACATATAAAAATTTCATTTAGTGAGCCAGTATTAGGCTTTAAAATAAACTATGTTACAGATAATATTGGTAGCAAATCAACAGGCGCTGCTATATATAACAATGCGAATGTGCCTGATAACACGCCGATTTATTTTGAAATTATGGTAAATGAAAGCGATGTGCTTACAACAAGAGGCTTTTCTTACACTAATTTAGATGGAAGCACATATTATTATTATCTAAGAGAAAGTGGACAAGATGGAAGTATATTATTTGGGCAATATTAAATAGGAAATATAAAAATAGGCTGCTACTAAATTTTAGTGACAGCCTATTTTTTTATTAATTATGTATTTAAACAACCTTTTAAACAAAAAATAATACCACATACGCAAAAATTAGAGATTTTTTTAATCGTTTGTGCTACTATAAAACTACAAAAAGAAAAGGAGGTAAGGATATGAAGATAAAATTAGAAGATGCCGATATAGATGAAATAGAAATAACTATAAGGGGAAATATAAAAGATAAAACAGTTAGCGATTTAGTTAGTATTTTAAAAGAAAATAAGATAGCATCAAAAATTATATTATTTGATGAAGAAAAAGAGATATTAGCAGATATTAAAGAAGTTTTATATTTTGAAATTAGCAATAGGAAAACTTATGCATCGCTAGAAAATAAAAAACTTTTATCAAAATATTCATTATCTGAAATATTATCATTATTTTCAAATCAAGGAATTATTCAAATTTCAAAAAGCCTATTAGTTAATATAAATCATGTGAAATCTTTAGAGGCAGAATTTAGCGGAAACTACCTTATAACTTTAAAGGGAGATGAAAAATTAGTTGTTTCAAGGCTTTATATGAAAGAATTTAGGAAGGCTATAATGAGATTATAGTCTTTAGAAAGGAAATTATTATGAAATTAATTAAATATATTTTTATAGGATTAGCATTTGGATTTATTTGCACAACATTTTTTATGTGCCTCGCAATAGGTTTTAACGATTTAACAACACAGATTTTAGCTTGGATGCTGGCATCTTGCTTTTATGGGGGTGTGAGCATGATATTTGAAAATGAAAGCCTTAGTATGCTAACTAAGAATATTATTCATTACGGCGTTTGCTCTTTAGTTACCTTAGTAGTGATGATGCTGTTTTATAAAGAAATTATGCTAGCAGTGTTTTTAAGTTTTACAATAACGTATATAATAATAAATATACTAGTAACCTATTATATAAATAAAGATATTCAAAAGCTAAATGAAAAATTAAAAAGCAAATAAAAATAGCAATAAGTAAATAAATTGCCACTATCAATTATTTTGACAGTGGCAGTTTTAAATTGTATGGATTTATTTTTTTACGCCTACCATTAAATATCTCGTTGGCAACTTATTGTTTAATTCTTTATCAAGATAGTCATTACATAGGTTGTATTCATCAAAAGATATTATATCTATATCATTTTTAATTGTGTTATTTATAATATCAGATACTTTATGTACAAACCAAAACATTTCTTTGGCATCATACGTTTCACCGCCCATATAATCAAGCCCATCAGTATAATTATTTGGTTGTTTTTCAAAATAAGAAATTAAATTACTGCTAATTGCTTTTTCGTTTTCTTTTATATTTTCAAACAAATAATAAAATGGGTGCAATTCAGAAATAACTAAATTACCATCTTTTTTTAATAGCTTTGATATTATACTCATATATTCATCTAAATCTTGAAACCATTGAAGTGCCCCTTCTGAAATAAAAACAAAATCAAAGTAATCGTAATATTTGCTATCAATTTCTAAAATATTTGTTCTAACAAACTCAACTTTTTTATTAGCTACAAGTGCAAATTCTTTTGCATCTGCTATGGCAATATCAGAAATATCAAACCCAACAGCCTTTTTAACCTGTGGATTAGTTATAGATATTAATTCTCTGCCATTATGGCATTGTATATGAGCTATTTTTTTGTTTTCTAGTCCGATTTCGTTTATTTTATTCGTAAGTATTTCGCCATGATATTCACCAGTGTAAACTGAAAAATTAGGCTGTTTAAAGGATTCTAAAAGCTTTTCTTTTCTTGCTTTTTGATGATATTCTAAAGCTTGATTCCAAGCTTTACGATTTTGCTCATACATTTTTTTATCCATGATTTTTCTCCTATCCTATAAATAATCGAGCTTTATTTGCTTGCGTTATATAGCAAGAAATATGCAACATTTTGGCTGTAAATATAATCTGTTTAACCGTTTATAATAAATCTTTTCACACTGTCAAAGGTTACAAAAAGTACAAACACTTCTAAAACACCGACCATCACCATCGGAACCAACCTATAAAATGCTCGCTTTGCTTTCTTTTTACCTAAACGAGATATGGCTTCTTCGGGTATTTCTCCATGCAAACCTATGCTGAAACAAAGCTTGCGAAAAACCATAATTCTTGTTATAACATTTCTAATTTCTTTTGCATCTTCTTCAAATAGAATATTAAATGCATGAATTGCTGAAATATGAGCCACTATAATATATATAAGAAAAGAAAACCATATACCTAATGAAGAAGAAACATTAAAACCATAGATAATTATACCTCCAAATATAATTGGTTCAAAAGCTGCTATCGCAAATCGAGGTGTATAATGTTTATTATTTGCCATACCTGTTTTTTTATCTAAAAATGAAAACAGTGATTGTACAAAGATTAATAAAAGTAAAGGTTTTACTATATAAGTAATTATCGGCAACTGGAGTATATTGCTAAAAAACTCTTTTATAGTAAATATATTATCCATTATTTACTCCTTTCTCTCATTATTTTTTAGCCGATTTGCGTTACACGCAAATTATAAATAATCTTTACATTATTGTAGTTTTCTGTGTTTACTTAATTAAGTGAACT
>CAZVOQ010000138.1:0-5127 GCA_964628475.1 uncultured Oscillospiraceae bacterium
AAAAATAAAGATGTAAGTTTGAATGATGCAAATAAGAAAGGTGGAACAATATGTTAACAAAAACATTGATTGCAGCTGTTGACTGCGATTTATATGATATACAGGCATCTTTAAGAGAATTAAGCGAATTATGCCTTGCGAATGAATTAGAATCAATTATTGAAGTTACGCAAAAAAGGGACAAACCAGATAATAAATATTATTTTGGAGAAGGAAAATTAGCAGAAATAAAGGAGCTTTTGGAAAATCATGAAATTGAAGTTGTGGTTATAGATGGTGAATTATCTCCTAGCCAAATAAAAAATATGACGGATTTTTTAGATATTGAAGTTATCGATAGAACTATGCTCGTTTTAGAAATATTTTCTAATAGGGCAACAACAAGCGAGGGGAAACTGCAAACTGAGCTTGCTTTATTAAAGTATCGATTGCCAAGATTAAGAGGGATTGGCGCATCTATGTCGCGTCAGGGCGGTGGTGCTGGCGGTACTGCTGGGGCAAGAAGAGGTGGCGGTGAAACAAAGCTTGAATTAAGCCAGCGTCATATTCAAAATAGAATAAGCTTAATTAAGGAAAAATTAGCAGAAGTAGAAAAAAGAAGAGAGATGATAAACACTCAAAGAAAGAAAAATGATGTGCCGATTATCGCTCTAACTGGCTATACAAATGTTGGCAAATCTAGTTTGTTAAATAAGCTTACTAACAGCGATATATTAGAAAAAGATATGCTTTTTGCAACATTAGATCCAACGGCAAGAAAGTTAACGCTCCCAAGTGGGCAAAACTGTATTATAGTTGATACAGTTGGATTTATTTCTCGCTTACCACATAAATTAATTGAGGCTTTTAAATCAACTTTAGAGCAAGCAAAATACGCAGATGTTATATTAAATGTTTGTGATATTGCTTCTAGTGATAGAGATGAACAGCTTTTGATTACTAAAAAAACCTTAGATGAAATTGGCTGTGATAGCGAAAATATTATAACAGTGTATAATAAATGTGATATATTACACGAGGAGCTTTTCGTTGAAAACAGCTTAAAAACTAGCACTAGAACAGGCGAAGGCTTAGATAGATTATTAGAAATTATAGATGAAAAATTAAGCGATAGAATAATTGAATTTACTGTTGATTTGCCTTATGATAAAGCAAATTTAGCATCTATAATAAGATTAAACGGACACATTCACGAAGAAGTATACAATGCAGATTGTATTACTATAAAAGGTAATATTGATAAAAAGCTTTTCTATATGCTAGAAAATTATCGAAAATAGCACAAAATGTAACAAAAGGTTAACATTTAAGTATTTACAAAATTGTCGAAAAAAGGTATAATACTAAAGTGTTGCTTAGGCAACTAGCAAAAATACACCTTACACTTAACTAAAAATAGGAGATTCATTAGAATGGATAATATCGACAAAAAAATACTTGAACTTTTGCAAAACAACGGAAGAGTAACAGTTAAAGAAATTACTCAAACAATTTCACTAACAGCACCAGCTGTAAGCGAAAGAATTAGAAGACTAGAGAAAGAAGGCATTATTGAAGGTTATACAGCTGTTTTAAATCCTAAAAAATTAGGCAGAACAGTGCATGCTATAATCAATGTTTCAATTCAACCTCAAGAAACAGAAGCTCTTTTAAAAATTGCAAGGGAAGAACCATTAGTTGTTGAATGCTATCACGTTACTGGTGAATACAGCTATATGATAAAAGTTGATGCTTATGAAATCACTGATTTAGAAAGATTAATCATGACTTTCCAAAAGATGGGCGAAACTTCAACTCAAGTTATTCTTTCAACTCCAATTGAAAGAAAATCTTTAGTTTAATATTAAATTTGTATAATAAAAAACAAGCTGAAATTCAGCTTGTTTTTTTATTTTATCTAAATATTTATTTTCGCTTTTTAATAAAATAAACAATTAGTACAACTATAAGTAAGGCTAGTATAGCAAGGAAAAAATAGATTGGATTTGATGTTATAAAAATGCTCGTTGGGCCATCAGCACCACCAATAACGCTAATAGATGTAGCATTATTGTTAGAACAACCCACTAGTAAGGCTAGTATTGGTAATAAAGTTAAAAATAGTTTTTTCATAAAATTCCTCATTTTATAGATAATATAGTTGTTAGTTTAAATATTAAGTTTTATTATTTTATATTAAAAAATCTTTTTAGGCGATAATCAACATATACAAATGCCCCTTTAATCATTTCTTTTTCAATCCAAAGATAGTTTTTTAAATATTTCCATTGAAATTTGTGGATTTCAACTTTATCTTTTAATTTAAAAGCGTTTTTAGTGCCTTTTATTAAATCTTTACTATAACCATTTTTTAAATACATTAAGTATTTCGGAATAAAGCCTAAGAATATAAATGGCGAATTTATAATTAGCATAGGTAGTGGCGAATTTTTATATAATAAAAGCATTGTGTTTTGTCCTGATTTTTCAGCCTTAAATGAATTGTATCGCCCACCCGTTGTTGCACTGCAAATATGATAGCAAACAGCATTTGGATTAAACATATTAATGTAGCCTAAATTATTGGCACGCCAAGAGATATCAACGTCTTCTCCATATGCAAAAAATGTTTCATCGAATAAGCCTATTTTATCTAAAATACTTTTTCGGTAGATACTAGCACCGCCACAAGAGGAGAATATCCTTTGCTTTTTATTATATCTTTTATGAGATAATCCATCTCCACGCTTACAAGTCCAGCCAAAAATCGGCACATAATCGCCAGCATCATCGCATAAATCCCTGTTGTAGTGCTGTATCATAAGGCATTGAGTTGAGAAAATATTTTCATTTGTTTGCATAGTTTTATAAAGTTCAGACAGCCAGTTTTCTTTGGCAAAGGCATCATTATTAAACAAAGCCACATACTCAGCATTAGATAGCTTAATGCCCTGATTTACAGCATATGAAAACCCAGTGTTGCTATCATTTTGAATTAAAGTGAAATTTTTGAAATCTTTCATTACATCGTTTATTATATTTATAGAGTTATCTGTGCTATTATTGTCTATTAAAATGATTTCATATTCCTCATTAAAATCTTGATTGATACAGCTTTTTAAGCTATCGGCTATCCAGCCTTCTCCATTTAAATTAGGGATAACTATGCTAACTTTCATGTATAATAATATACCTTTCTGTTTTGAATATTAAAAAAATAAATCAAAAAGTTTGTTTTTGAATTAATCTTTAATTATTATATTATATCTTAGATTAAAAAGCAAATTTTACAATAATTTATAAAATAAAAAAGCTGCTAATTTAGCAGCTTTTAAATTAATTATGCCTTGTAAGCGATAGCTTCGATTTCAACTTTTGCAGCTTTTGGCAGTGCAGCAACTTCAAATGCAGCACGAGCAGGGAAATCTCCTGTAAAGAATGTTCCATAAACAGCATTCATGCCAGCAAAATCAGCAATATTATCTAGTAAAACAGTTGTTTTAACAACGTCAGCCATTGTGTAGCCTTCGCTTTCTAGGATAGCTTTAACATTTGTTAATGCTTGCTTTGTTTGCTCACCAATATCATCTGATGGGAATTCTCCAGTAGCTGGGTTTAAAGGAAGTTGTCCTGAAACATAGATTGTGTTTCCTGTTTTAACAGCTTGTGAATATGGCCCGATTGCACCTGGTGCGTTTTCAGTAAATACGATTTTTTTCATCTTGGTAATACCTCTTTCAAAAATTAATATTTTATGTTCACTATTGTATATGTTTATACCATTTAATTATATCACTTTAAATTTTAATTTTCAATGAAAAATCAGAGAAATACACCTAATTTGTATAAAATTATAATTTGAAATAAACTATATGTGATAGTTGTTATAAGCTTGCTCTTTTATAATAAGCTGAATATTTTTGTTATTTTTAATATATGTAAAATGTTTTGTTGAAATATTTAATTTATCAGTATGATCTGAGTGTACAATTTCTTCAACAAATAATGCTATATATTTTTTAGGATTGCTAGAATTTAATAATGTGTTATAAGCTGATTTTTTGATTTTTGCTTTTGAAGAATAAAGACTAATAATAAAATATGGAATATAAATAAAACTTGCCATCATTAAAAAGTTTCCAACGCCCACTTGTCCGTCTGAAAATCTGAAATTATAGCCTAGAAAAAAGGTTAAAGCCCAAAGGCTGAATATCCCGAATGTGTAATGTTTGTTATTGCCCATGATATAATTTTTTGCTATTTTTTTATTTTTTTTAAATGCTAAGAGATTATATTTATTTATCTTTTTTTCGTCCTGAATTTCCCATGGTATTTTCTCAATATACGAAATTGCCTTTTTATCACCAAATGTTTTATATAGTGATAGCGCAATAAAGGTTGCTCCAATGGAAACGACAACCATATACAAGCCATAAATATATGCTCTTATTATAATTTGTGGAATATTAAAGATAATTTCTAATTGGAATACATCAAAAGAGAGTATGCTTAAAATAATCATTAATATTGATATAATGGCTGTTATAATTTGCACACCAAATCCAATAGCAATTTCACGAGGTTGCATTTTAGAAATTTCAATAACTTTTTTTATCTGAATTAAAAAGATGGATGATATTATAGCGCTTTCGATTTTAAAAAGAAAACTACCAGCAAGATTCGTTATTCTAGGGATTGTATCGTCTGTGTGAAATGTGGTTAAAAAATGGCTCATACCCATAGAGCTTATTAATAAAATAGTGAAAATAAGCATCATTGGCACTATCATTGCAGCCATTGCAGCACTTTTTTTGTTTTCGTTTTTTATTAAATAAAAGCATACTCGAAGCTGTTCGAGTAAAGATTTTCCAAAGCCTAGCATAGCCGTTATTAATAATAGATTAGATGCTGTATTGCTCATTGAATTGGCGATACCAATTACTGTTTCTATAGCTATAGAAAATATGCTAAAATGTATCATAAAACCCCTCCATATAAATTAAAACTAAAGTATTATACCACAAATAATAGAAAAAATGAAGGTTTAATATCAAATTCTGCATAAAGGGTATCATTTTAAAATTGCTCTTTCTGCACAAATTTAGAAGTAGAAGAGGTGGAATTAGTATTTTCACAAGTAAAAATGAT
>CAZVOQ010000139.1:0-5093 GCA_964628475.1 uncultured Oscillospiraceae bacterium
CTGGAATGGGGCTTCCTAATATGAAAAAATATAGCGATGAATTTTATATTGAATCCGAAGTAGGCAAAGGCACTACTATAAAAATGATACACACATTATAGTGGAACAAAGCTTCCACTTGAATTTGCTATTTAATAAAATAGCGTAATACTGATTGAAAGGAATGAGTATCTATGCAACCAAACACTTCCTACACTCATTCAGTAACGCTTATTGAAGACCGTTGTACAGGATGTACTAACTGTGTTAAGCGTTGCCCAACTCAAGCTATAAGAGTTCGTGATAAAAAGGCTTATATAATCCCAGATAAATGCATTGATTGTGGGGAATGTATTAGAGCCTGTTCTTATCATGCAAAAAAAGCTGTTGTAAAAAAATTAGAAGATTTTAGCCATTTTAAGCATTTAGTTGCACTTCCTGCATCTAGCTTATATGTACAATTTAATAATCTAACTTCAACGGCTCAAGTTGCCTCTGCCCTTTTAGATATCGGCTTTGACAGCTGTTTTGAAGTTGCAAAAGCAGCAGAGCTCGTTAGTGATGCCACTGAAAAATTAATGGAAAGCATGCCAAAGCCCGTTATATCTTCTGCTTGTCCAACTGTTATTAGAATAATAAGAGCAAGATTTCCAGAATTAGTTAATAATGTTTTGCCTTTAGTTGCTCCTATGCATCTTTCTGCAAAATATGCTAAGGAAGAAATCAGCAAAAAAACAGGGCTAAAAAAAGAAGAAATTGGCTGCATTTATATAACTCCTTGCCCAGCAAAGGCTACCGATGTTTTAAATCCTATCGGCTCAAGTGAAAGTGATTTAGATGGTGCAATTGCAATTAAAGATGTATACCCTGCTCTTGTTAAAGCTTTATCTAATCCTGTTAATAAAGTTGATACATCTATTGGAAAAATAGGGCTTCGATGGGCTAGCTGTGGTGGCGAAGGTGCTTCCATAAAAAATATTGAAACTTATTTATCTTGTGATGGCATTGCAAATGTTTTAAATGTTTTAAGTGATTTAGAAGATGAAAAGTTTACAAATCTTGATTTTGTTGAACTAAGTGCCTGCCCTGCTGGTTGTGTTGGTGGGGTGCTAACCGTTGAAAATCCTTATATCGCTAGAACTAAACTATTAAAACTTCGTAAAGATTTACCTGAAACCACTTCAAATCATCTTCAAAGTATTCCTCCAGAAATGCTTTGGGATATTAATCTTGCATATGATCCAGTTTTTGAATTAAAAGGAAACTTTGCTGAGAAATTCAAAAAATATAAGCAAATTGAGGAAATATTAGAGCAACTACCAGGGCTTGATTGCGGTGGATGTGGTGCACCAACTTGTAAATGCTTTGCACAAGATATTGTTGAAAACAAAGCAGATATAAAAAACTGCATTATTAACTCAAGAAAAATAACAACTTAAACTAATTCAATTTAGAGGGGAACAACAAATTATATGACTATTTATAAACTTTTAGAAAACGAAAACTTTACCACCATTTCAAAAGGAGAAGATAAGGAAATCAAAAGCTGTTTTTGTGGAGATTTTCTTTCATATGTTATGGGATATGCAAAAGATGTCGAGGTTTGGTTTACTATAATGGGCAATATTAATTCTGTTGCTGTTGCTTCTTTAAATGACATTCCTTGCATTGTATTATGCAGCGATATAAAGCTAAATGAAGATGCTATTATTAAAGCTAAAGAAGAAAATATAACTATTTTATACACTTCTTTGCCTGTTTATGAGGCAGCTTGTTTAGTTAGCAGTTTAATAGAAGAATAAAGAGAGATTTTGTATAATGAAATACGATTTGCATATTCATTCCTGCTTATCCCCTTGTGCCGACATTGAGATGATGCCTAGTAATATAGTGGGAATGGCACATCTTGAAAATTTAGATGTTTTAGCTGTTTGCGATCATAACTCAGCTAAAAATCTTTTATCAGTTGCTAAGCATTGTAAAGATTATAATATAAAATTTATTCCAGGTATTGAAGTTTCAACGAGTGAAGATATTCATATTGTTTGCTATTTTAAAAATATCCAAGATGCACTTTTAGTTTCTAGTATTATTTATGATAATCTTCCTAAAATTAAAAATAATCCTAGGATTTACAATCCACAAAATATTGTAAATGAAGCAGATGAAATTATTTTCACTGAAGAATATTTACTTGCAATTGCTTGTAATTTATCAGTTTATGAAGTTGTTGATTTAACTCATAAATATAATGGGCTTTGCTTTTATGCTCACGTTGATAAGCTTGCAAACTCTGTTTTAAGTATTCTTGGTGATATTCCACCCGATATTGATATTGATGGATTTGAAATTTATGATTTAAGTGGATTGGATGATTTCTTATTTCAATACCCAACTTTACAAAAGCTCCCATACATTTCAAATTCAGATTCTCACACCCTGCATCTTGTGGGAGAAAATGCAAATATTTTAGATGAAAATCATATTTTGTATAATTTTATCATAAAAAATCAAAAAACTTCTAATGACTAGTTTCATAGAAGTTTTTTCTTGTTTTATTCACAAAAAGATGGTAGTATAAATTTATTAAAATAATTATAGACAGGAAGATTAGATATGCAAACTATAAATAATGAATTCCTTATTTCTTATGAGGGATGGGATTTAACTGCAAAAAACATCTATAAATTAGATAAAGGAACAGCTTTAGATTTTAAAAGAGTTGACGATGATTTAGACACGTTTGAAATTGTTATCTCTTATAATAACATTGATATAGATATGCTCGCATATGAAGATAGCCTTACTATTGTGCCGTATCTTGATTTAGATTTATTAGAAATAACATCAGTCACAGTAAAAGATATATCCCTAGTTCATGGAAAAACAAATGCTCAAAATATACTTAATCTAACTTTAAGTGTTGATATATCTTATGATGAAAATTATCTTCAAAGCTACACTTGAAATAAAGGTGAAGTGCTTTTATCACGTGCTAACAGACCATTATCTATGGAAATAATTTCACTAAATGATTATGAAGAATCTATTATTAATCAGCCATTTTTAAATCAATACACTTTTAGTATTGACATTGATGAAGACACTAAATTTTTATTCCCAGAAACAAATTTTGAAGATGATGAATCGTATTTCTTTGGATGTGAAATATTATTAAATGAAGATTTTTCAAAATGCAAAATTTTCTCATACGTGCAAAATGAAGATGAAGAAAAAACATTGTTAACTTTATCGGAGTTTGAGAAAGAAACATTTTTAGAGCTAGTGAATCATTACAGAATATTTAAAGAAGAAGAAACTATCTACCCTTTAATTGAAAACTAAAATCATTTAGTTGCTATATAATGTTTAATGAAAGGAAATTTTAATGACTACAAAATTATATTATGATGATTCATATCTTATTGATTTTTGTGCAACTGTTGTGGATTGCATAATTTCTAATGATGAATACCATATTGTTTTAGATAAAACTGCTTTTTATCCAGAAGGTGGCGGACAGCCAACAGATACCGGACATTTTATTTTAAATAAAGAAAAAATACCCGTTACTGCTGTTTTTGAAAAAGAAGGCATCATCTACCATAAAACTTCTAAAGCTATTGGCATTAATTCAGCTATAAATGGAGTTATTGATTTTGATAGAAGATTTGATCATATGCAACAACACACTGGAGAGCATATCCTTTCTGGTATTATTAATTCTGAATATGGATTTGATAATGTTGGATTTCATTTAGGAAAAGATGAAATTTTAGTAGATTTTAATGGAGTTTTAAATAAAGAAGATATTAATAAAATACAAACACTTTCAAATGAAGAAATTTATTTTGATAGAGACGTTTTAGCATCATTTCCTAATGATTTAAAAAAACTCAATTATAGAAGTAAAAAAGAGCTAACTGGAAAAGTGAGAATAGTTGCAGCTGGAAACGCTGATTCTTGCGCTTGCTGTGGCACTCACACTAAAACAACTGGAATGGTTGGCGCTATAATTATAACAGGGTTTATAGCTTACAAAGGTGGCACTCGAATCAGTATGCTTTGCGGAAAAAGAGCTATTGATTATTACACAAAAGTTAACGATAACCTTTTTGAAATAAATAAATTACTATCTAAAAATAACGACACTGTTTTAGAAGCTGTTAAAAGCACTTTATCTGCTAATATTTCGCTAAAGGCAGAATTATCAAAAATAAAAGCAAAGTTATTTGAAGTTTTAATAGAAAATATAAACGCGATTGATGGAGTTATTTTATATTCATATGATTATTTAACTTCTGCTGAAATGCAAAGATTTATTAAACTTTTATCAGAAAAAGCAAAAATTTGCATGCTTGTTTCTTTGCAAGATGATAATACATATAAAATTATTATAACCTCTAGCCAAGGCAAAGCTCGTGAAATAGGAACAGATATCGCAACAACTTTTAACGGTAAAGGTGGCGGTTCTAAGGATAGTTTTCAAGGATTTATAAAAAATTTCACACAGGAACATGTTTTAACAATTTTAAATATACATAAATAAAACACTCTATACTTGCTTTTATTTTAATTAATAGAGCGAAGAGAGATATTTTAAATACTGACAAAAGCGTAGTTTTATATCTTTTGCTATCAAAAGATATATTATTTCCCTTTTTAAAACAGAGCTTTTATATAAATACAAAGGAATGGCAAAAGCCATTCCTTTGTATTTTTTTATTTATAAAGTTTATTTATAGAAATTCCACTAGATATCACTTGTTTTTTAATAAATAAAAGAAAAAACCATTTAACTAATACGTAATTTTTTTAACAGCTATTTTAATATATTCAGAATTTTTATTAGTGATATTGTATAACTAATTTTAGAATTTAAACATTATTATATACCAAACGTAAAATAGTTAAAATATTTTAACTATTTTCTTGCATTTATACATTCCTCTTGATATAATCAGCTTGTGTATTTTTTGTAATTAATCAAACACCTAATTCATTAAGATTTGAAATCTTAAAATAATGACATCTATTTTATTTATATAAATAAAATATAGTGCCATACGGACAGCCGATGTCAGAGCCGAATTATCGTATTGTAAAGATATTTT
>CAZVOQ010000140.1:0-4655 GCA_964628475.1 uncultured Oscillospiraceae bacterium
AAATGATATGTTTTATAAAGCAGTGAAACTTAATAACTTAAAGATGATTTATAATTTTGTAGATATAGAAGATATTGAAAAAAAATCTGAAGAAGAGGTGAATTTAAAGGGAAATCCAAAGCTTATTATGGTTTCAAGATTAGAAGCTGTAAAAAATATTGATTTTGCTATTAAATCTATTAGTAGTTTAAAAGAAATATATCCAAAAATTTCGCTTAATATAGTTGGAACAGGGAGTAAAGAACAGTATCTTAAAGATTTAACTAAAGAATTAAATCTTACTGATAATATCAATTTTATAGGCTATCAATCTAATCCTTACAAATATGTCAAAAATAGCGATATTTACATTTTAACATCTTTTTTTGAAGGCTTATCACTTAGTATAATTGAAAGCTTTGTTACAAAAACAGCAGTTATATCTTGCGATACTCCAATAGGGCCAAAAGAAGTTTTAAATGGCGAAGGTGAAATTGACGAAGTTAGGGTTACAAAGATTGGAGTTATAATTCCAACATCTTATGAACATGATACAAATGAAGAAATTAAAATTAAAACAGAGTGTTTAGTAAAAGCTGTAAAAGATTTAATACAAAATCCAGAATTAAAATCAAAACTAGAAATAGAAGCTAGAATAAGAGCAGAAGATTTTAGTAAGGAAAAATATAAAGCAAATTTAATAGAGCTTTTTGAGGAGAAATAATGAAAATATTATTTTTTGTTGGTATTTTAGAAGAAAACCTAAATGCCTCATCAAAAATTGTATATAATGTGGCACAAAGATTTTCAAAGGATTATGATGTGCATTTAATGGGCTTAAGTCAAATTAAAGACAAGTATGAGCTGAAAGATAGGTTAACGGTTAGTCAAGTGCTTGTGAAAGATATCTTTTTAAATTCTAATAGTAAGCTAGAGAAATTTTTAGCATCACAAATGAATGCTTCAAGACAAGTAGGAGTTAAGAAATTTATTTTAAGGCATCCAATATCAGCATTATTAATCGAAATTGGATACCGAACAAAGCTTAGAGAAGCAATGTTTACAAAAACAGCTAAAAAAACAGTAGACAAGCTAATGAAAAAAGAAAAATTTACGCATATTGTTATGGCCCAAGAGCCGTATTTTTCGATAGAGTCTGCGATAGATATTAAAAATTGCAAAAAAATAATATATCAGTTAGATCCTCATGGATTAAATGTTGTTAAGCAAAAAAATGAAAAAGAAAAAAGAATAAAAATAGAAAATGAAAATTTTGAAAAAGCAGATATTATTTTTACAACACCAGTTCTTTATGATGAATATATAAATTTAGATGGGTATAAAAAGTTTAAAAGCAAATATAAACCAATAGAATTTCCAAATATTAATAGAATTAATAAAGAAAAATCAATTATTGATTTTGATAAAAACTATATAAATATAACTTTTTGTGGAACATTAGAAGATGGGTATCGTAGCCCTAAGATATTTTTAGATAGTATTAAAGATTTTAAAGATAAGGTGCGTGTGTATTTTGTAGGGGATATATTAAGTAAAACAGCGAAAGAATACGCTAAAAAAGAAAATAATATATTTGTACATGATAGAGTTAGTGCAAAGCAGGCATTTGGAATACTGCAAGAGTCAGATTTTTTATTGAATATAGGAAACAATATATATAATCAAGTACCAAGTAAAATTTTTGATTATTTTTCATTAGGAAAACCGATTATAAACTTGCAAAAACTAGAAGAATGCCCAGCTGAATGTTATTTTAAAAAGTATCCATTAGTTTTTACAATGAAGAGCTTAGAAAAAGAGAGACTTTTTAATTTCTTAACTGAATATAAAGGTAAAACAATTGATTTTGAAGATGTAAAAAAAATATTTAATGATGCAACCTTAGAGGGTGTATATAATATTATGAAAAATACAATTTTAGAAAATGAGTAATTAAAAATATAATCTGTAAAAATATTTTAGAAAGGAGTAGGCGTATTTATGAAAGTTTTGTGGCTATGTAATATGGCAATGCCAAAAGCATTAAAAGAGATAAACAGAATACCAGAAAATACTGGGAGCTGGCTAGTTGCACAAGAAGAAGAATTGCAAAAAGAAGACATAGAACTTATTATTTGCAGCTTGGATTATAAAGCTGTAGAAATAACAAAAGTTATAATTGGAAAAAATACGCATTATTTAATTCCTACTAAAGATATGGTTGCAGAATGTTTTGATAAAATTTTAAAAGAGGAAAATCCTCAATTAATTCATATTTTTGGCACTGAATATAATCACACTCAAGAGATGATGAAAGTTGCAGATAAGAAAAAAGTTTTAATAACAGTGCAAGGTGTGATGCATAAATGTGCTGAAAATTATAATTTAGGTGTGGATAAAAAATATTTAAAACATGCTAAATTAAAGACAATTATTAATAATACTATAAATTCTTTAGGCAAAACAGTTAACTTTATGGTTTGTGAAAAAGAACGTTTTGAAAAAATGGGTAATAAGGAAAAAGAGATACTACTTAAAGGGAAATACTTTTCAGGACGAACAGATTTTGATAAAAAAGCAATTTTTAGTATAAATAAAAATGCAGAGTATTTTCATATTAACGAAAGTTTAAGAAAAGAATTTTATGATGGCTCTATTTGGCAATATAAAAACTGCAAAAAACATAGTATTTTTATTTCGCAAGCAAGTTATCCCCTAAAAGGATTTTCAGTGTTTTTAAGAGCACTTGAAATTGTAGTGAAAAAATATCCAGATACTAAAGTTATCGTTGGCGGAAAAACTTTATTTATAAACGACTTTTCTAAAATTAAAGAAAAGATAGTTTTTTCATTTTATGATTATTATCAAATGATAGCTAAGATATTAAAAGAAAAAGATTTAAAAAAACATATAGAGTTTAAAGGTGATTTATCTTCAAATCAAATGAAAGAAGAATATTTAAATGCAAATGTGTATTTGCTTTCTTCATCTGTTGAGAATAGTCCGAATTCTTTAGGTGAAAGCATGATGCTAGGAACTCCAATAATAACAACTCTAGTTGGTGGAATTAACAGCGTTTTTGATGCACAAAAAGATGGATTAACATATGATTTTTTAGATTATAAAACCCTAGCTAAAGCGATAATAAGTGTTTTTGAAGAAGAAGAAAGAGCACAAAGTTATCAAAAATATAGTATAGAACATGCAAAGCAACTTTTTGATAAAGAAAAAAATTCAAAAGATCTAATTTATGCATATAAGGAAATTATAGGGAGAAATTAATGGACAAACATACAACTGTAATTAAAGGTGGAAAAAGCTCCTTTAATTTGAATTTAAAAGAACTTTTTCAATATAGGGATTTAATCTCACTTTTTGTTAAAAGAAACTTTATATTAATATATAAGCAAACGATATTAGGACCATTATGGCTGATAATTAATCCACTGTTTACCAGTGTAATTTTCACTTTTGTTTTCGGTAATTTTGCTGGAATATCGACAGATGGAGTTCCACAATTTTTGTTTTATCTTTCTGGAAATACGATATGGGGGCTATTTAATGCAGCTGTTTTAGGCACATCAAACACATTTGTTAGTAATTCATCTATTTTTGGCAAAATTTATTTTCCAAGATTAACTGTTCCAATATCGCAAACAATTACAGCATTAGTGAATTTTTTAATTCAATTTGCAATGTTTATTCTTTTTTGGATATATTATTATTTTGCTGAAGGTGGATTAAGTGTAAGTTTAAATTTACTTTTAGTGCCAGTTTTACTACTACAAGCTTGTTTACTAGCTTTAGGTGTTGGAATTGTGGCTTCAAGCCTAACAACGAAATATCGTGATTTAACATTAGCTGTAGGATTTGGTATGCAGCTTTGGATGTATGTAACTCCAATTGTGTATCCTTTATCGGCAACAGGCGGATTAATGAAAACTATACTTTTATTAAATCCAGTAACTCCGATTGTTCATAATTTTAGATATGCAGTTTTAAATGTTGGAGAATTACTAATTATGCCATGGATATTATCAATGATAGTTACGATTGTAACGTTGTGTATAGGTATAATTATGTTTAATAAAATAGAAAAAACTTTTATGGATACCGTATAGGAGGAAGCATGTTTTACCCTTTAGATGTAGTAAATAAAAAATTAAAAAAATTAACAGAAAAAATTGATGCTTTCAACTATAGTTTTGAGAGTAAGGATAAATATTTAAAAAAATATAAAATACCTAAAGAGATTTCTCAAAAAAATGAAACATTAAAAGATAAACATAAAGGCGAGAGATGTTTTATTGTAGGTAATGCACCGAGTATTCAAACGCAAGACTTATCACTTTTAGAAAATGAATATGTTTTCACGGTGAATTATATATACAAAAATAAAAACTATGCTAAAATGAAAAGTGATTATCATTTATTTGTTGATAGTGGTTGTTTTAATAATAAAGAGTTTGATGATAAACAAATTCTGCCAGTTATTACTGAGGGTAACACACCAAAGCTTATATTAGCAGTAGAAGGGCTAGATTTTATAAACACATATAATCTAAATGACACATTTGATATTTATTATCTTATAAATCAAATCCCTTTTGAAGTTCCTATGGGTATAAAAGGTGATTTAGCTATGCCAATAACAACATATTCAACAGTTATACAAT
>CAZVOQ010000140.1:4665-5093 GCA_964628475.1 uncultured Oscillospiraceae bacterium
TGCAATAGTTGCAGCTGTTTATATGGGATTCAAAGAAATATATCTTTTAGGTTGTGATTGCACTGGAATTATTACAGATATAGAAACTATGTTAGATAAAAAAGATGTTTCAGGGTATGCTTATGAATTTACAAAAGAAGAAAAAGAAAGACTACAAAGAGCCTATGCAACGAGAGTTGATAGAAAAACAAGTTTTTTAAATTGGTGGGAAATATTTTCAGGATACGAGAGATTGCTTGGATACTGCAATGAAAATGATGTAAAATTATTTAATGCTACTAATGGTGGGATTTTAGAATGCCTTCCAAGAGTAAAATATGAAGATTTATTTTAAGGAGATATATGGAAAAACCTATAATAGAGATAAATTCAGTTAAAAAACAATATAAAATTGGGCAAATAGGTGGCGGCACACTCACAGCGGATTT
>CAZVOQ010000141.1:0-5085 GCA_964628475.1 uncultured Oscillospiraceae bacterium
ATGGTAAAAACAGTATAAAATCAACTTAAATAATTCAAGCTTTTATTTGTTTTATAATAAAATGGATTAGCAGATTTTTATTAATCTTGCTAACCCATTAATTTAATTTATTGGTTTGATAAAATTATTAAAATTTTCTTCAATCGCCATTAAAAGCTTATCGATTTTTATATTCCTAATTTCTGCTATCTTTATTACGCTATTTATTAATGCATTACGAAACTCATACTCTTCCTTGTTTAATGCCTCATATGCCCAGTTAACAGCTGCAATTCCATCTGTTTCAATTAAAAGCCTATTAAGAGGGATTTTATTTGCAATACTCATTATAGTTTTATCCCATAAAACACTAGGACCTATCGTGAAATAACAATCTAAAGCTATGTATTCATCAACATATTTATCACTAGAATACCAATGCACTAAATATTTATTTTCATATTCTTTTATAGCCTGTAAAACTTCTAATTCCATGCCTTTTGTATGCAAAATTACAGCTTTTTTATTATTTTTTGCATATTCTAATTGCTCAAAAAAAACTTTCTTTTGAATTTCTATATCAACATTAGTCCAAACACTATCAAGGCCAATTTCACCCACAATTTCAGATTTTTCAATCATAGGAATCATTTCATTTAAACTTACTATATCTGAAAACCAAGGATGAACACCACTGGAAAACAAAAGTTTTTCATTTTTAAATTTACTATATTTTTTGTAATCGCTTATTTTATCAACTGATAAAATGCCTTTAATATTGCTATTTAAAAACAAATGTGCCTCATCATCGCTTTTAAAATGAATATGTGCATCATACAATTTAATATTATCTAAATCTATCACACTTTATTCCCCATAATGCTTTCATGAATTTTCATCCTTAATTCGCCCTGCTTATAAAGCCAATTTCTATTTTTGTTTTTTTCATCAATAATTATTTCTTGGCTAATTCCTTTGCCATCTTTACTAAGTATTAATATTCTATCCGAAAGATAAATCGCCTCATCAATATCATGAGTTACTAAAAGAATTGTTCTATCCATTTTTTCTCTAACTGAAATTAACCAATCTTGCATTTCGCCCCTAGTTATAACATCTAGCGCTCCAAAAGGCTCATCTAGTAGTAGAATATCTGATTTGCAAAGCAAAGTTCTTAAAAAAGCTGCCCTTTGCCTCATTCCCCCTGATAACGATGAAGGATATTCATTTTCATATCCATTAATTCCAAAGCTTTCAAAATGTGATAAAGCTTCATTTTTCACACTTTCATATTGATTATGAATTTTTGCATATAAGCAAACATTTTCTAAAATTGTTTTCCAAGGAAATAGTAAATCATTTTGTGGCATATATGAAAAGCTTTCGCTTATTCCATTAATTTCTTTTTCATCAAGAATTATTTTGCCACTATAAGGCTTTAAAACCCCTGTTAATAATTTTAGAATTGTCGACTTTCCTGCACCAGAAGGCCCTAAAACACTGACAAATTCGCCTTTATTAATAGAAAATGATATTGAATCTAATATCATTTTATCTCCATATAAAAAAGATAAATCGCGAACATCTAATTTCATATAAGCATCCTTTCTTGATATTTTATTCAAGATGTAAATCTTAATTTTTTTAATTTTAGTTATTTAAAAATTCATTTGTATAGCATTCGCTTGATTCTATTGCACTTGAAATAATTTCATATTCAACTAAAAAATCTGTGTAATTATCCCAAACTTCTTCTTTCATGCTTCCCCAATCTTCTGTGCCTTCCATATATTTATCAGCTAAATATTCTTGTGATGCTGTAAGAAAAGCAATATCATAAGTTGGTGCATATTTTGATAAAATTTCAGCCCCTTCAACCGGGTTACTTATAGCGTCTAAATATCCTTTTTCTGTTGCTTCTAAAAATGCTGTTACTACTTCTGGTGAATTATTAATCATTTCATCATTTGTAATGATAACTGGAGTGTAATAGTTTAATCTTTCATCTAAATCTTTTAATGGCATATAGTTTAATGGGAAATCTTCCATTTGTGCGTTTATGCTATCCCATCCTTCATAAAACCACATAAGATCAACATCGCCTTTTAAGCTTTCAAGGCCTGAGCCGTCTGACATAACTATGCTTAATTTTGAAAAATCCGAACCTGCTTTAGTCATAACTGCCTCTAAAACAGCACTTTCGCCAGGTCCGCCCCAGCCTGCATAAGTTTTTCCTTCAAAATCTGCTGGTGTAGAAATATTTTTTTCTGCATAGCTAACAAATCCTGAAGTGTTGTTTTGTATAATTGTTGCAATTGCTTTAATCGGTAGTGGCTCTTCGCTTGATTTTGCAACAGTTACATCTTCTTGATAACTAATACCAAAATCGCCTTTTCCAACTGCAATTAATGTTGCTGTTGCGCCTTCTGTTGGCTCAATAATTTCAACGTTTAATCCGGCTTGTTCATAATATCCTTTGTCTAATGCCACATACATACCTGTATGATTTGTGTTTGCAACATAGTCTAGTATAACTGTTACATCTGTTAATTGGGTTGTTGTTTCCTCAGTTGATTGTGTTGTTTCTTCTACTGCTGTTTCTTCACTTGCACAAGCAGTTAAAGAAAGCATTAAGCTTGCAGCTAAAATCATGCTAATAAATTTTTTCATTTTTTTCTCCTTCAAAACTATTGATATATATTACAAACTATTTTTTTAAATTTGGATAAAAAAACAGTATTATAATCTTAATTAATAAATTCATAAATAAACTTAGTATAGCTATCATAACTACACAAGCAAATACAACATCTAGCATATACGCATTTTTAGCCCTAATTAAATAATAGCCTAGCCCTTCTTGTGCTGCCACCCATTCCCCTACAACTGCACCTGAGATACTATAAGTTGCCGCAACTTTTAATCCTGAAAAAAGTTCTGGGATAGCCGAAGGAATTTTAACTATTGTATAAACTTTGATTTTACTTGCCCCATAACTCCTAGCTAAATTCACGTATTCTTCATCAACACTCATAAGTCCATCTGAAAAGCTTACAACTATTGGAAAAAAACACATTAAAACAACTGTTAATATTTTAGGTGCGAGCCCAAAGCCAAGATAGATAATAAAAATAGGTGCTAAAACTATCATTGGTATTGTTTGAGTTACAACTAAAATTGGATATATCGCTTTTTTCACAATATAAAACTTATCCATTAATATTGAAATAATAAACGCTAAAATTAGTGCGATTAATAATCCAAGTGTGGCTTCAAATAAACTAACCATGCTGTGTGATAAAATTTCAAAAAAGTTATTTGAAAATGCTTTTACAACATCAACAGGGGAAGGCAAAACATACATTGGAATATTAAATATAAAAACAGATAACTCCCAAACTATAATAATTATCAGCACTAATAATAACGAGGCGCTATTATTTTTCATTTTTCTTATCAAAAAATATTTCTCCTTATAAAAAAATCACCTATTGCCAAAGCAATAGGTGAAAATAAAATAAATCATATTTATATTACAATTCCTACGTTGGCATTATCCAAATCAGGTTCAGTGAATATTTCTATCCACTAGGGTCAGAATTCGCAATTCTATCTCAGCTAATTTATTAGCTCCCCTTGTATCTTTTGCTATTATAATATAATTCACTCTATAATGCAACAATTATTTTATAAAAAACCCATCTTAACAAATTAAGATGGGTTTTTGTGTTATACTATTATATTTCCATTAGCATCTGATTTTTTAAATAGTGCTATTATAAAATCTATTATTGCTATTATTTCAGGAATTCCTGTCCAGAAAAATATTAAACATAAACCACCTTGTAGTGTTTTCTTTGCATAAAATTTTTGAATTCCACAAAATCCTAAAAAGAATGTTATTAATAGATATACAACTTTATTTACTGCCATTCTCTTACATACCTTCCTTTATTTTTGATGAGATAATTCTATATATTCATCATAAGACATAACTTTATCAATTATCGCACCATCATTTTTAATTTCAATAATTCTATTTGCAACAGTTTGAATAAATTGATGGTCATGACTTGAGAAAACTGCTGTTCCTTTAAAATCGATTAAGCCATTATTTACAGCTGTTATAGATTCAAGGTCTAAATGGTTAGTTGGCTGGTCTAGCATGATAACATTTGCTTCTTTCATCATCATTCTACTTAGCATACATCTAACTTTTTCACCACCTGATAACACTTTAACTTTTTTATAAACATCATCGCCTGAAAATAGCATTCTTCCTAAAAAGCCTCTTAAAAAGCTTTCAGTTTGATCTTTAGAATATTGGCTTAACCATTCAACTAAATTCATATCGTTATTTTCAAAAAACTCAGTATTATCTTTTGGGAAGTAGCTTCTTGAAGTGCTAACGCCCCATTTAATGCTTCCTTCATCAGGCTCCATTTCTCCATTTAATATTTTAAATAGAGCTGTTTGCCCCGCTTCATTTTCACCAACTATCGCTATTTTATCTAGTCTATTAATGTAAAAAGAAACATTATCTAAAACTTTAACTCCATCAATAGTTTTTGATATTTCTTTAACTTCTAAAACATCTTTTCCAACTTCTCTATCTTGAACAAATCCAACAAAAGGATATTTTCTTGAAGAAGCTGGCATATCTTCAAGCTTAATATTATCTAAAACTTTCTTTCTTGAAGTTGCTTGTTTAGATTTTGATTTATTAGCTGAGAAACGGCGAATAAATTCTTCTAATTGCTTTATTTTTTCTTCTTTTTTCTTATTTTGATTTTTAACTAATTGATTGATTAATTGGCTTGATTCATACCAGAAATCGTAGTTACCAGCATACATTTTAATTTTAGCAAAATCAATATCAACTGTATGAGTACAAACTGCATTTAAAAAGTGTCTATCATGGGATACAACTAAAACTGTTCCCATAAAATCAATAATAAATTCTTCAAGCCAAGCAATCGCATCAATATCTAAATGGTTAGTAGGCTCATCAAGTAGGATAATACTTGGTTTTCCGAATAAAGCTTTTGCTAAAAGCACTTTAACTTTATCTCTACCATTTAAACTTGACATCATTCCATAATGAAA
>CAZVOQ010000142.1:0-5082 GCA_964628475.1 uncultured Oscillospiraceae bacterium
CTATTTCAGTTTCTTTTAAGAATTTTCTTCTAAAGCTCTCATCATAATCCCAAACATTTTGGCTATTGTTCTTTTTAGCAAATGAGTGGGCAATGTTTGTTTTATGAATTATATCATTAACATCTGTTTCGCCTTGATTAATATAATATCTACCATATCTAAATTTAAAAGTGTATTCTTCAAAGCCTGGAAGAATTTTTTTAAATTTTTCTTCGTATGCCCCTGATTTTTCTTCTAAATTTGCAAACTGCTCTTTTACAGAAAACATCATAAATTCTTCTGCTGAAACTCTCGCTTTAATAAACAATGGATTATCAACTATCTTGCTAGTGTCTGCAATAGCACGAATAACTCTATTTCCATCTTCAAATCCAAATAAATCATTTATCGCTTTAAAATTAACAGTATCCATTTTAACCATTGCAAATTCTTTATCTGGATGTTTATTTAAAATTTCCTCTACAACCATTTTAAATTTAATTAAATTTGGCAATCCAGTAAGTTCATCATAAAGGGCAACTTTTTCTAATGTTTTTGCTGCTTTATTTTTAGAAGACATTACATATAACAAAGTTAAAGCAGCACTGATTATTAGCACTGAGCTTAATTCAAGCATTCTAGCTGAAATAATGCCAACGCTCTCACCAACACTTTCTTGTGAGATTTCAAAAAAGAGAGTCCAATTATTTATTTCAATAGGGCGATACTCTCCATATTTTTTAACCCCATTTAATGTATATGATATACTTCCCGATTCTCTATTTTGAAAATCTTCTACAATACTCTCAAATGTTTTTTGATCATCAAACTCGGCATTTTTAAAAGCCTCAAACGATAAAACAAATTCATTTGTGCTAAGAACTATATTACTACTGCTATCAATAACAAGATTTAAGCCTCTTTCATCGGTGAAAGTAGTTAGTAGTGTATCTAAGTAATTCGTACAGTACTCAACAGCTGCCACCCCATCAATAACTCCATCTCTATAAACAGGAGTTGCTACAAGTAAAACTTCTTTACCACTATATTCTGATATATGAATATCACTAGCATACACTTCGCCCTTCATCGCTTCTGTAAAAAACTCGAAGTCTTTAACATCAACTATTTGCCCATTTGATATAAGCGAAAGGCCATTTTTATCTGACAAAATAACAGTTTCATAGTTTAATTCTTCTTGTTTTTTTCTTATATGCTTTAGTATTTCATCCTCGTCAACTCCGATATAAACAAGAGTTTCTGTTATACTACTTAAATCTAACATCATGCTATCTAGCTGTCTATTAAGCGAGATTTGCTGCTGGTCTGCCATGTCTGAAAGTGTTGTTCTAACTGATGTTTCTAATTCTTTATTTACAGCACCATAAAAAGAGCCTGCACTATAAATAATAGTAGCGAAGGCTATAATAGTAATTAATATTGTAAAAATCAAATTCTTATTTTTCATAAAAAACCTTTTATTCTTTGGTGAAATAAATATTTATACATTCACTATTTTACCAAAAAGAAGTTTAACTGTCAATAATTCAAAGCAACAATTTCATCCATTTTATTCCAAATAATCTAACTATTTTTTAGCTATTTTTCATTTAATCCTCTTTGGTTTAAAAAATTCTGCAAACATAGCACCACCTATTATGCAAACAGCACCTATAATTTGAATATCACTCATTCTTTCTTTTAATATAAGTGCAGAAAGAACAAGCGCAAAAAATGGTTCTAAAAAAGCAAAGACAGCTATTGTTTGTATCTGCACTTTTTGAATTACACTCATATATATCCCATAAGCTATTCCTGTATGAACTACTCCTATTATTATAAGATTTATCATATATTTTCCACTAGCGATTTCTAAGCTTTCTTTATTAATTAAAAATGTGTAAACAGATACAACTATTAAAGCCATTATCATTTCAATCATTGCCATATTAAATCCGGATATACCTTTTATAGATTTATTTATCAAACAACTAGCAGAATACATACTAGCACCTAAAAAAGCAACCATAACGCCTAAAAGGCTAACATCGCCCACTCCAACTGATAAACTAACTGCGCACATGCCTAAAAAAGCACAAGCTATCCCTATTATTTTTTGCACTGTAAGTTTTTCTTTATATATAATAGGTGATATTGCAATAATTAAAATAGGTGAAACAGAATACACAACTGTTGTTATACTAACTGAGCTTAGTTTATAAGCTTCAAATAATGCAACCCAGTTTGCACCTAGAAATCCGCCTGCAAATAGCAGTTTTAAAAAGTTTTCTTTAATTATACTAATATTAGTTTTATTTTTTGAAAAGGCATATATGCTTATTAAACTAATGCATGCAAAAAGCAATCTATAAAAAGCTGTTTGTGTGCTACTAATATCTATTCCTAAAATAAAAATGCCTATACTCCCCCATAAAAACGAGGTAATTAAAAGCAATAAATAACTCATTAATTTATATCTCCCATATATTATATAATATCTCTCAAAAATGCAATAAGCTAAGGTGTATTATTATAACATTTTAATCTAAATATATCATCACTTTATCATATATTTAGTGCCACTTCAAGCGTATTTTTACTTGATTACACCTAGTTAAATCAGGCTAACTCGTTATTTTAATAACAAATTGTTAATTTTTGATTACAGTTTCTTTTTATCGATATTAAAATATTGACACACTTAGCAAAATATGGGATAATATTAAATGCGGTATAATAAAATTTTAATATAAAAAACAATTAATTTTTAAAGGAGATTTATTTTTATGTCAACAATTAATTCACGTCGTGATTTTCTAAAAAAATCATCAATTTTAATCGGGGGAACTGCTGTTTTAGGCGGCGCTAGCTTACTAACAGGATGTTCTTCAGCTTCAGCAACATCTACACCAAGCAATGAACTAGTTTCTCACCCTTACGACTATGCACAAATCGACGCTGACTTAGCAGAATCAGTAGCTTACGAAGGATACTTTGAAGCTGGATGTTGTTATGGTGTTGCAAAATCAATGCTAGAACAACTTCAAGGAACAATCGGCTTCCCATTCACAGCTATTAATCCTGCAATCTACAAAACAGGTAAAGAAGGCTACCATATCGGAACTATCTGTGGCGCTTTAGCTGGTGCTGTTAATGTAATTAGTATGTGCTGTGATACAGATACAGCAAACAAATTAAATGCTGATTTATTCAAATGGTATACTTCAACTGAGCTACCAATCTATCGTCCAGAAGGCTTAAGCGATGTTCAAACAGTTTCACCATCAATCAACTGCTCTGATTCTGTTTCTCTATTTAAAAAAGTGGCAAATGTTGAGCAAGCAGATCCAATCAGAAGAGAACGTTGTGGCGCTATCAGTGGCGACGTTGCTCGTAAAGCTGTTCAATTATTAAATGTACAATTTGGCTACGAAGCAGCACCTGTTGAAACTCCAGCACCAACAATGGCTCCTTTAGCTGATAATGAATATATCGGCGAAGCTACTGGTTACGAAGGTCCTGTAAAAGTTAAAGTTACTATGGATGGCGATAAAATAGCTAATATCGAAGTTATCGAACACGCAGAAAGCATGGCTGGAACTTCAATTCAAGATATTCCAAACGCAATTCTTGCTGCACAATCAACAAAAGTTGACGTTGTTGCTAAATCAACTGTTTCAAGCGAAGCTATTATGGCTGCTGTTGATAACGCATTAGCACAAGTTAAATAGTTAAATTAATATAATTTAAGGAGAAAAATCAATATGGGTAGAATAGGTTTACCAGAATTATTACTTGTGTTCGCAGTAGTACTTTTAGTATTTGGCCCTTCAAAACTTCCAGCTTTAGCAAAGAGTTTAGGTCAAGCAATTAAAGAGTTTAAAAAAGGCTCTAAAGAAGTTACTGATAAAATAGAAGAACTTGCAAACGATTCTGTTGATGAAGTTACTTCTGATAAAGAAACAAAATAATTATGCTATCTTTAATAAATAAAAAGAAAAAAAACGAGCAAGAAGATATGTCTATCTTTGGGCATTTAGGTGAATTGCGAAAGCGATTACAAATAATTCTTATTGTTAATTTTCTTGCAACACTAGTACTTTTTAATTATGCAGAAACATTGATGCAATATCTTTTAGACATAAACCCTGGCATGCAGCTTGTTTATATAACACCAAGTGAATTATTATTAGTTTACATACAAATTGCATTTTTAGCAGCACTAATAGTGTGTTCGCCGATAACAATTTATCAAATTTGGGCTTTTGTTGAAAAAGGATTATATAAAAGAGAGAAAATATATATATTAATATCATTATTTTTTGGTTTTTTCTGTTTTGTTTTAGGTGTTGTTTTCTGTTATAAAATGGTGCTACCAATAACTCTTGAGTTTTTTGCAAGATTAGAAATCACCGAAATTACATCTATGATATCCGTACAATCTTACGCAAGTTTTGCAAACATTATGTTATTTAGCTTTGGCATTGTTTTTGAAATGCCAGTTTTAGTATTCTTACTAACTAAATTGTATATTTTAAAGCCTGAATTTCTAAAAAAACACCGTGGAATTTTAATTGTTCTAACATTTATATTAGCAGCAATAATAACTCCACCAGATGTTGTTTCTCAGCTATTATTAGCAATTCCAATGCTAATTTTATTACAAATAAGTTTAGTTATATGCATATTAGTTGATAAAACAAACAAAAAAACTAAAGAAAATTCAGAAGCATTTTAAAATTAAAACAATATAAAAAAGTAGGATATCTATAAATAAACTTTACCAATTATAAAAATAAAGGAATGGCTTTCGCCATTCCTTTATTTTTTTAAAATTATATAGCTATTAAATATTCTCTTTTAAGCAAATCGTACAACTTGCACAATTTATCGATATGTAATTTAGATACGAATTGTAGTTTACACAACATTTTTTTTTTAGCAATAAGTTATAATAAAATTATCAAAGCAAATCAAGGCTAATTTAAAGCTGAGATTTAAAAAATATATTACTTAATTTAAAACGGAGGATTTTTATTATGGCAATTAAATACGTTGCAGAACCTTTTAGAATTAAAATGGTTGAACCAATTAAAATGACAA
>CAZVOQ010000143.1:0-5023 GCA_964628475.1 uncultured Oscillospiraceae bacterium
TGAAAGATAAATTAGTTGCCTTTGCTGGAAACTCTGGCGTTGGAAAAACAACGCTCTTAAATCGAATTTTTAAAAATCTTGATTTAAAAACAAATGAAATTAGCAAAAAATTAGGCAGAGGAAAGCATACAACTCGCCATGTTGAAATATATTTACAAGACGGTTTAATGATTGCTGATACACCTGGGTTTTCATCATTAGAATTAGATGGCGAAAATTTTATTTCTGCAATTGATTTATCAGATTCTTTTATCGAATTTAAAAAATATGAAGATGAATGTAAATTTGCAGATTGCAGGCATGTTAGTGAAAAAGGGTGTAGAGTTTTAAAAGCAGTGCAAGAAGAAGACATTGCAAAAACACGCCATGAAAGCTATGTGGCATTATATGAAAGACAAAAATTAATAAAGGATTGGCAAAAAAAATAATGAAGAATTGTGTTGTTGTGGGTGGCTCTAGTTTAGATATAAATTTAAAAGATTATATAACTGATGATATGTTTGTTATAGCAGCAGATAAAGGCTGGGAGCACTGCATACTAAATGGAATTATGCCTGATTTAGTTATAGGAGATTTTGATTCTTCAAAAAAGCCAGATAATGTTAAATCAATAGTATTACCAGCAGAAAAAGATGATACCGACACATTTTTTATTGCAAGATATATAATAGAAAATGAATTTAATAATGTTTTATTTTTAGCATTAAGTGGCGGAAAAAGATTTGAACACACTATGGCAAATATTCAAACGATGAACTTTTTATCTAAAAATAATATTAATGTAACTATGATTGATAAATTTTCAAAAATGATGGTTATTAATAAAAATAAAATTAATTTAAAAAAAGAAGATGACTGTTTTTTTTCATTAGTATCTTTGGGAGTTTGTGAAGGTGTGAGCATTAAAGGGGCAAAATACGAAATTGAAAATGCTAAAATCACTGATGATTATCCAATTGGAATAAGTAATGAATTTGAAAAAGACATTGTTGAAATAACATTAGAAAAAGGAAGTTTATTAATAATAATTAGCAAAAAAGATTAAATAAAATATTATTTTAAAATAACGAAAAAGGCAAAAGCTGTAATCGTTATTTTTTTTTGCGTTATATATGAAACAAGCTTGTAACAATATTGTCATATTTTCCATTGTGCATATTGTTTATATTTAAGTGTAATTTTTGTGATAAATGTATAAAAAATATATAGTAAATGTAAAATTTGCAAAAAAATATAGTTGACAAATCATGCGAATTATTAGATAATTTTAAATGAAAAGAGCGAGATTACTCGCACATTTAAAGTGTTATTAACACTAAGATATTTTAGGAGGAATTTTCCAATGAAAAAACTACTTTCATTAATTCTTGCAGGTGCAATGTGTTTATCATTAGTTGCATGTTCAAGTGATGAAGCAGAAACAACAACTACTACAGAGGGCGAAGAAGCTCCATTAAGAGTAGCATTAATTGTAAGCACATTAGGTGATAAATCATTTAATGATTCAGCTAATGAAGGCTTAGAAAGAGGCAAAGAAGAATTAGGCTATGAATACAAAGTTTTTGAAATCGGTGTAGATGCAGCTAAAGCTCAACCATCTTTAGTTGAAGTTTCAGAAGAAGGTTACGATGTTATTGCTTGTAACAATCTAGGTTTTGGTCAAGGTGCAGAATGGCTAGAAGCTAATGCAGCTTCATACCCAGATACAACATACCTATTCTATGATGATCCAACAGTTACATTTGAACACTCTAACATTATATCAATTAACTTTAGAGCAAATGAATCAGACTTTTTAGCAGGTGCTTTAGCAGCTTCAATGTCTGAAACAGGCGTTTTAGGATTTATTGGCGGACAAGATAACCAAGTTATCGGTGACTTCTTAGTTGGATACATTCAAGGTGCACAATATATAAACCCAGAAGTTAAAATGGTTGTTTCTTACACAGAAAACTGGCAAGATGCTCCAAAAGGTAAAGAACTTGGTCTATCAGCTATCGATGCTGGTGCAGACGTAATTCACCCTGTTGCTGGTGGTGCTGGTACAGGCGCTATCGAAGCGGCTTCTGAAAATGATTTATTTGTTATCGGTGTTGATGCAGATCAATACGAAGCATTTAAAACAGCTCAACCAGAACTTGCTGAAAATATTATCACTTCTTCAATCAAAACAGTTGGTGATGCTTTATATGATCAAGTAACTAAAATTATTGACGGAACAGCTGTTGGCGGAAATACTGCTCACTGGTATGGAATAAATGAAGGTGCTGCTGGTATTGTTAAAAATGAAAACTATCTAGCTAAAGTTCCAGCTGAAGTTCAAACTACAATTGATGAATTAGAAGCTAAAGTAATTTCAGGCGAAATCGAAGTTAAATCATACTTTGATATGACAACTGAAGAATATGAAGCAATGAAAGCTAGCGTTATTGGCTAATTAAATTTAAAAAAAACGGCACAATAAAAATTGTGTCGTTTTTTATTGTTTACAAATTGTGTTTTTTTTAGTAAAATAGAGTATATACATTTATTTTTAAAAGAGGTGGGAAATATGCCAGAAGAAATACTCATTATGGATAAGATAACAAAAGTTTATCCAAATGGCTTTGTTGCAAATAAAGAAGTGGAATTTAGAATCAATAAAGGGGAAATTCATGCATTAGTTGGAGAAAATGGTGCAGGAAAAACAACTTTAATGAAAATTCTTTTTGGAATAGAACAGCCAGAAGAAGGCGATATCATTATTAAAGGCGAAAAATTAAAAATATCAAATCCACTTGAAGCTATTAAGTTTGGAGTAGGTATGGTGCATCAGCATTTTATGCTTGTGCCATCATTAACTGTAGCTGAAAATATTGTTTTAGGTATGGAGCCTAAAAAAGGTATTAAATTTAATTTTGAAGAAGCAGTTAAAATTTGCTCAGAGGCAAGTGAAAAATATAATCTAAAAGTTGATGCTAGCGCGAAAGTTGAAGATTTATCAGTTGCATCAAAGCAAAAAGTTGAAATATTAAAAGCGCTTATTCGAGGTGCAGAAATTTTAGTGCTTGATGAGCCAACTGCCGTTTTAACTCCGCAAGAAACAGCAGAACTTTTTGTTGAATTAAAATCATTAAGAGAGCAAGGCCATACAATTATTTTTATCAGCCATAAATTAAACGAAATTAAAGAGCTTTGTGATAGACTAACGGTTCTTCGTTTAGGAAAAAGCGTTGGTAAAGCTAATGTTAGCGAAGTGTCAGAGCAAGATATTTCAAGAATGATGGTTGGGCGTGATGTTGTTTTAAAAGTTGAAAAAGATAGAGCAACTCCAAGCGAAAAAGTTTTAGAAATTAAAGATTTAACTATGATTTCTGATACAGGTAAAACTATTGTTAACAATGTTTCATTTTCTGTAAGACGTGGCGAAATTGTTGGTATTGCTGGAGTTGAAGGCAACGGACAAGCTGAAATTAGTGAAGCAGTAACTGGGCTTATGGGATTTGAAAAAGGCGAAATATTAGTTTTAAAAAATAATATTAAAGGCAAAAAAATTAGAGATATAAGAGAACTTGGTGTTTCTCATATCTCAGAAGATAGAATGACATATGGTGTTGCGGCATCTGTTGGCGCAAAAGATAATATTATGTCTGATAGATATTATAAAAAGGAATACAATAAAGGTATTATCTTAGATGATAAAAAAATTAATGAATTATCAGATAAGTTAATTAAAGATTTCTTAATTAAATGTGATGATAGGGAACAACCAGTGAAAATGCTTTCTGGTGGTAATATGCAAAAAGTTGCTGTTGCTAGAGAGTTTTCAAATAGTCCAAATTTAATTATTGCAAACCAGCCAACTAGAGGTATCGACGTTGGCGCTACTGAATTTATCAGAAAAGAACTTGTGAACCTTCGTGATTCAGGAGTTGCTGTTTTATTAATTTCGGCAGATTTAAATGAAGTTTTAGAACTTTCTGATAGCCTTATCGTTATGAATGAGGGGAAAATAGCAGCTTATATTGAAGATGCAAGTAGTATAGGCGATATGGAGCTTGGCGAATATATGCTAGGCGTTAAAACACAAACTCCACAAGAGATTGCGAGGGCATGTCATGACTAGTAAACAAATAGAAAAAAGATTTGATGTTTTCAAAACAATTGCAGCTATACTGCTATCTTTAGGATTAGCTTTTATAGTAATTGCACTTGTTAGTGAAAATCCAATAGAGGCTATATCATCATTTGTAATAGGTCCACTTCAAAGAACTACAAGAATGGGTGAAATTGTTACAAGAATGATTCCAATTATATTCACAGGTACAGCTGTTTGTATAATGTATCAAGCAAATCAATTTAATATGATTGCTGAAGGCTCGTTTTTAATCGGCGCAAATATTGCAACATACTTTTTAGTTAATCCAGCTGTTCAAACTTGGTCTAAAATTCCACTTCAATACACTGCTATTGCAATAGCTTTTGGCGTAGGTCTTTTAGCTTCATTTGTTCCAGCGATACTAAAAGTTAAATTTAATGCAAACACAGTTGTATCATCTATTATGATGAACTATATCTTGCTGCAAGCGGCAAACTATATTTTATATAATTTAATGCGTGATGAAAGTGCAGGACAAATTTCATCATATCAAATTCCAGAACAAGCTGGATTTACAGCCTTTTTAGCACCTACTCGTATACACACAGGTATATTTTTAGCAATACTAGTTGCTATTCTAGCTTATATCTTTATTTATAAAACAAAATGGGGATATTCAATTAGAATGGTTGGCGCTAATGAAAGCTTTGCAAAATATTCAGGAATCTCAGTTATGGGCGTTGCAATGATGACTCAGCTTATCGGTGGTGGTATCGCTGGTATTGGTGGCGCTGTTGAGGTTATGGGGCTTTATGATAGGTATTTATGGTACGGCGTTCAGCCAGGTTATGGATTTGATGGAATTATGATTGCTGTTTTAGCAAAAAATAATCCATTATACGTGGCTCTAGCTGCATTTTTCTTAGCTTATTTAAGAGTTGGTGC
>CAZVOQ010000144.1:0-4980 GCA_964628475.1 uncultured Oscillospiraceae bacterium
AGGCAGACAATCGAGTAATACTTTACGTATTGCGAGTGAGGATAACGTAGATATAAAAGAAATTTATAAGTTTTAAGCGGTTCGGATTATATGAGTAAGGCTAGGTTTAAGGAATGTTAATTAAAAGAAAAATATATGAAAAGGTGGGATTAAATTGACAGATAAAGCAAATAAACTTTTTTTATTAATAGCAATAATTTTTTGCTCTGTATTTATTTTAGGCTTTACTTTTTTATATAGGGAAGACACAAGAAAAATTAAAACAATTTCTACTGATGATTATATTCAAGAATTTCCAGAAAATTTTGATTATAATTTATCGGTGAGTGAAAATGATGTTGCATTTACGATAACAGGGTATGCGATTGTGTTAAATGAAGTGCCAAAGTACGTTGATAATAATGTAGTTTTATATAATAAAGATAATAATATTTATATTAAAATTCCAACATCATTAGATATGACGTTAGATGTGCAGTTGCCAGAAGGCGAAGGTGGGTATGCTTTTGGGAAATTTTCAGCTGTTATATTAAAAGAAGATTTAGAGCTTTTGCATGAAGAATACAACTTAGGCTTTTTATATCTATCTAATGGACATGAAAATTTAGTTTTAACAAATGAAAAATTAAAATAAGTATAAGGAGTAAAATTAAATATGAAAACAAAAAATGAAAATATTATATGGACAATATTTTTAGTATTAGTGTGCATATTTAGTTTTAGTTTGCATGCAAATTTTGGAGATGATACACATTATACTGCTATATTAGAAAATGAAAACTTGATAGAGTTTACTATAAGGCATTATAACACTTGGTCGGCAAGGAATATAGTTGAGGCATTAGTCGTGGTTTTAGGAGCACTACCATTTATAATATTTAAAACTTTAAATATTATAATAACTTTCTTTTTTGCAAAAAGCATTTTAGATATTTGTGATATTAAAAATAATAGTATGACGATAATGCTTTCATTAATTTTAATATGCTCATATACATGGATAGATTTATATTCTGCTGGCTGGTTTACAACATTAACTATTATGTTCTGGCCACTTGCAATAGGAGTGATTTGCTTATCTTTAGTGATTAAAAATGTAGTTTATAAAAAAACTTTGACTAATATTGAAATAGTGATATCTTGCATTGGGATAATATATGCAGGAAATCTTGAAATAGTTGGGGCTTTTTTACTTATTGTTTATTTAGGCATAATGGCATATGAGTTTATAGATAGTAAGAAGGCTAGTAAGATTGTTTTTATTCATTTGATAATTATATTTTTAAACTTAATTTATATTCTAACAGTTCCAGGAAATCAAAGAAGAAGCGAATTTACTATTAGTGGATTTTATCTTGATTATAATATGAATTCGATTTTTGATAATATATTTAGTGGTGTTTACAGGGCTTTACAGTCTAGCTTTTTAAGTTTAAATATATCAGTTATCTTACTAATGATAAGTATATTTTTTGCGATAATTGTAAAATATAATAAAAGCGCTGAAAGATTAATTTACTCTACTTTTTCTTTAATTTTACTATTGATAGTTTTAATACTAAATAATTCAATTTATATTCCGTCTATTTCCAATTTTTTTGAAAGTAATGCAGTTGTGAATGTTAGCAATATGAATTCAATAATGCCGTATTTTAGCTTTATTTTTCTTTGCTTTATTATGCTTGGGATTATATCAGGCGTATATGTGGCGCTAGGGCATAATTATAAATCTTTTTTAGCGCTGTTAATACTAATATCAGGATTTGCAAGCGCTGTAGCCTTAGGGCTAACTCCTAGCATAGCAGTATCGGGTGCAAGAGCTTATGTAACTTTTGAATTTAGCATGATAATTGCAGGGGTGTTTATTCTAGGTGATATATATCCAAAATTAAATAAAAGTAAAAAATATATTCTAAATATTATTTTTATAATTGGTTTTATTATTTCTAGTGCAATACTAGTTCAAGGGTTTATGTATCCGCCATATGTTTAAAATATAAGAAAATTTTCATATGAATAATAAAAAATAGATGTCACTACAAAAGTGGCATCTATTTTTAATTATATTAAATTCTAAAAAGTATATAAGTTAGAATTTTTTTAATTATATTATTTAATTTTTTGAGAAGTGAAACTAACTCCTTGGGCTAATAGCTTTTTATAATTTAGATATGCAAGGAAGATTGCTAAAATAAAGCATATAGCAAAGCAGGTGAATGCTATATCTGGATTAGTATCAAACACTAAGCCTGCAAATAAAGGCCCTATAACCATTCCAAAAGAGCGAGATGCATTAAATAAACCAGAAACTGTGCCTTTAGATATAGAATCACTACTGTTTTTAGTCATAACAGTTTGCTGTAATGGAGAATATATAGCATAAGATGTATAATATATTAAAGATGATACTAAAGTTATAGCAAGGCTAGTGCTTATCATTGTTGCAATAATTCCAATAGAAGCAAATGAAATAAATAGACACATAGAAGTGGCGATGTTTTTATTTCTAACTATCCAAATATTTATAGTTAAATTAGCTGTAAGGGATAAAATAGCGATAACAGCTTTTAATATCCCAGCAGAAGAAGGCGCAAAATCAAAGGTAGCTCTTAAAAAGTAGTTGAAATTTTGATCAAATCCTGAAGATGCCACCATTGTTAAAAATACGCTTACTAAAAATAAGCCAACAGTTGGATTTATTAGCTTTAAGCTATTTGAAATGCTAGTGAAAGGATTAACTTCGCTAAATTTTAGTTTTTGAGTGTCTTGTTTAAATGAAGTAGGGTTTTTGATGAAAATATAAGCTGCGATAGCCGATAAAAACAGAGTTCCGGATTGAATAAAAAATGCATATGAAAGATTTATATCGCCAGCAATTCCACCAATTAAATATCCAAGAGATGTGCCTATACTTTGAAATGATGAATAAAAAACTAAAAGCTGATTTTTATCTTCACTAGGTGCATCTAAAGACATTATGTAAGCCATAAATGGAACTAATATTCCGCCAACTCCAGCACCGCCGATAAATCTGCCGATAACGATAACATACCAATGGCGAGATGAATAAAATATCAATGCAGATATTCCATACATTATAAGTCCTGTGCAAATTGATTTTGGATACCCAAGCTTGTCTAGCAGTTTTCCCCATAAAGGAGAGAATATAAATTGGCCAAGAGCCATACCTGTGAAAGCTATACCAAATGTGCTGCTAGGGGCTCCTATGGATTCAATAAATGTAGGAGTTACAGGGTGAACCATTCCTGCTGCTAAAGTGTAGAATCCGAAAATCACAAAAAACTTTGTAAGCTTATATTTTTTGATTATCATTTTATTATACCTGATTTCTTTATTTAAAATAGTGTTTATATAATACATCAACCAATAATGTTTTTCAATAAAAAAGAACGAAAAAATGTAGGATTTGTGGTAAATCCTACATTTTAAATCAAAACCTATAAAGTTATTGTTAATAAAGCCATAACTATATAGGCAAAATATATTGGAAGATAGTCGATAATAGAAAAATATTTATCTGAAAATATTTTCCCTTTAAAAACTTTGTTGTGAATTTCAATAGCGTATTTTCTTAAAAGCGATAATGTAATTAAAAAAAGTAGTGGGACAATGTATAAATAAATTGGTTGCCTTCTCACTTCATTTTCTTGAAGTGCAATCTTTCCAAAATCATTTAAGGACAATCCAAGCATTTTATCACCGACAACTTCACCTTGAATTACATTAATATCATAGCTATCATCTTCTTTATTATGCACAATATCAGATATTATAGCAGAATTTTCATCTATTTGAATTAAATATCTTTTATCTATATTATTAGTTAGCTGAATATGCTGTATATTAGAATTAGAGGAAACAGCATAGTAATTTATAGTTGTAAGCGAGGGGGATTTTTTTAAAAATTCATCATTAATGTAAATTCCAATAGTGGATGCCATATAAAGATATATAGCAGAGAAAATTATAAATATAGCTAATGTAAAATTAGATATAAATTTAATTTTCTTTTTATTTTTTATATTGCCTAAATATATGTGGTTACTCATGTAATCGCCCCCTTTTTTAATATTATAACATAAAATTTATAAATATAAATAGTTATATACACTAAAATTTGTAAAAAAACTTAGAACAAAAACGCAATTTATGTAAAAATTTTGTGAAATAGTCTTGATTTTTTATTTAAACAAACAAATATAATTAAATATCTTTTTTTACTATTGCAAAATACTATAAATATTGTATTATATAATTAGGTGGAAATTATGGGAAGAATAAGATTTTTTTATTTTATTTTTTTAAAAGTCCATTCAATTATAGTGTAGAAAGGGATGATTAAATATGCAAATATTAGCTAATGAAAAGAAATATCTTGAAATTATCCAAAAGCATATCGAAAAAGGCGTTAAATTTTACACATCGCATGGAGTAGTTATAGAAGAAACGGTTACAATAGGAGAAGGAACAACTATTATGCCAGGCACTATACTACTAGGCGATACTACTATCGGCGAAAACTGCACAATAGGGCCAAACACAATGATTACTAATTCAAAAGTTGGAAACTATGTTACAGTGAATGCTTCTCAAGTTAATACATCTTATGTTAAAGATGGAGCAAAAATTGGACCATTTACTCAAATTAGGCCAAACTGTGTTATCGGTGAAAATGTTAAACTTGGAAACTTTGTTGAGGTTAAAAATTCAAACCTTGATAAAGGTGCTTCAGTATCACATCTAACTTATATTGGCGATGCAGATATTGGTGTGCATAGTAATATTGGTTGTGGAGTTGTTACAGTAAACTATGATGGACAAAATAAAAACAGAACTACTGTTGGAGATTTTGCTTTTGTGGGCTGTAATACAAACTTAATTGCACCTATTAGAGTTGGAGATGGCGCTTATACAGCAGCTGGCTCAACTATAACAAAAGATGTTCCAAATGATGCCTTG
>CAZVOQ010000145.1:0-4971 GCA_964628475.1 uncultured Oscillospiraceae bacterium
ATTTTAGTTCACTTATTGCGATTTGAAGAAAATTGGGGTATAGAGCCATTATTTAAGCAAAAATTTAAATTAAAAGCATTAAGGGGAATTGAAAACATAACGCCTACTTATATATTTTTAAAAAAAGCAAGCCTTAAAATCAAAATAGAGAATAAAGATTTAATAAAGAAATCGAAGTTAAAAGATACAAAAGAAATATCAAAATTATTAGAAAATGGATATACAGGATATCAATTAGATGACGATGAAATTCACTTTTTCAAAAGTAAAGATAGAATAAAATATCTTTAAATAAGAAAGGGGATTACTAATGAAAAATAAAACATTAGATAATTTTAAGTTTCCCATTATTTTAATTGCTTCTATATTTATAGGTAGCATAATAGGCTTAGTTTTAAAAGAGGCCGCAGTATTATTAAAGCCATTTGGTGATGTGTTTTTGAATTTAATGTTTACAGCAGTAGTGCCACTTGTGTTTTTTACAATTTCTAGTGCAGTAGGAAGCATGGTAAATAAAAAGCGTCTTGGCAAAATACTATCCTTAATGCTATTTTATTTTTTTGTAACGGGATTAATAGCAGCAATTATAATTATTATAGCAGTTAAAATTTATCCACCAGCACAAGGAGTAAACATTGCCCTTGAAATGGGAGCAGAAATAGAAACAGTATCGATTTCAGAGCAGATAGTTAAAGCGATAACTGTTAATGATTTTTCATTGTTACTATCAAGAAGTAATATGCTACCACTTATAGTTTTTTCAGTGATATTTGGATTTTGTGTATCATCTTTAGGCGAAAATAATCCTATTGCAAACTTTTTAAATAATATGGGAAAAGTGATGATGAAATTCGTTGGAATAATAATGTTATATGCACCAATTGGGCTAGGAGCATATTTTGCAAACTTAGTTGGAGAATTTGGACCTAATTTAATAGGAGCATATGGCAGGGCAATGATATTATATTATCCTTTATGTGTAGTGTATTTCTTTTTAGCTTTTAGCCTTTATGCGTATTATGCAGATGGCAAAAGGGGTGTTAAAACCTATTTTAATCATATTTTGCCTCCAGCCATAACATCTCTTGCAACTCAAAGTAGTATAGCAACATTACCAGTTAGTTTTAAAGCATGTGATGATATTGGTGTTCCAAAAGATGTTAGTAATATTGTGTTGCCAATAGGGGCAACTATGCATATGGATGGTAGTGTTTTAGCGGCTATATTAAAAATTTCATTTTTATTTGGTGTTTTTAATCAAGAATTTGCAGGAATTGAAATATATATAATTTCTATATTAATTGCAATACTAAGTGGAGTTGTTTTATCAGGAATTCCAGGCGGTGGTTTAGTTGGTGAAATGCTAATAGTTAGTCTTATGGGATTTCCACCAGAAGCCTTTCCTTTAATCGCAACAATCGGTTTTTTAGTTGATCCACCAGCTACGTGTTTAAATGTTTGTGGAGATACAGTTGTTAGTATGATGGTTGCAAAATCTGTTAAAAATACAGTATAAAATAAAAAAGCTCTGAATTTTCAGAGCTTTTTTGTTATTATTTTGTGCCGAATATTCTATCTCCAGCATCACCAAGACCTGGAACGATGTATCCATGATCGTTTAAATATTCATCTAAAGCAGCGCAATAGATATTAACATCTGGATGTTCGTCTTCTAATTTTTTTACCCCTTCTGGAGCTGCGATTAAACATAAGAATTTAATGTTTTTAGCGCCTTTTTCTTTGATTTTTTTAATAGCATCACATGCACTACCGCCAGTTGCAAGCATTGGATCTACAACAAAAACATCTCTATCTTCAATATCAGAAGGCATTTTTGAGTAGTATTCTACTGGAAGTAGAGTTTCAGGATCACGATAAAGACCAATATGGCCGATTTTTGCAGCAGGAATTAATGCTTGAACACCTTCAACCATTCCAATACCAGCTCTTAAAATTGGTACAATAGCAAGCTTTCTGCCTTTTAGCATTTTGCAGTTTGCTTTAGCAACAGGAGTTTCAACTGTTACCTCTTTTAAATCTAAATCTCTTGTAGCCTCGTAAGTTAAAAGAGTAGCAAGTTCGCTAACTAGCTCTTTAAAAGCCTTTGTTCCTGTTGTTTTATCTCTCATAATAGCAACTTTATGTTGCACAAGTGGGTGATCTAGTATTAATGTTTTAGCCATAATAATAAAATCCTTTCTTATATATAAATTATTTGTTTTTTTCTATTTCCATTAATTTTTCAACACGTCTTTCGTGGCGCCCGCCTTCAAATTCTGTGTTTAAAAACTTTTTAACTATTTCAATAGCTAGCCCAGTTCCAACAACTCTGCCACCTAGGCATAATGTGTTTGAATCATTATGTTTTCTTGTGAATTCAGCTGAAAAAGTTTCGCTACAAACACAGGCACGAATACCCTTTGTTTTATTAGCTGCAATTGAAACTCCAATACCTGTACCACAAAAAAGAATTGCTTTTTCAGCTTCGTTTGAAACTACTTTTGCTAAAGCTGGCTTTACCACATCTGGGTAATCTACACTTTCTTTTGAAAAACAACCAGTGTCTACATAAGGAATGTTTTTCTTATCAAGATATTTTTTTATATCTTCTTTTAATTCATATCCGCCATGATCCGCTGCTAATGCTATCATAAACTTCCCTCCAATTTCTCTTTTAGTTCTCTCTCTGCTTGAGATAATCTTAAATAGCTAGGTTCAAGATCAAAATGTGTTTTTTTGCCGTTATTTATAAATTCACTGTATCCTAAAATTGCCGCACCATGCGCGATACAGAACAGCTGATTACTTACCGGTTGCACATTTTTAAATTCTTTGAATTTATTATAGCATAAATTTGCACCATCGCCAATAAAAAATATATTTTTTGTAAAATTTTCTATATATTTATCTAAATTATCAGATTTTAAGCAGGTGTCATCAAGTAAAACACTATCATTTTCTAAAATAGCTGTGTAGACTTGACTTCTTCTAGCATCAAAACAAGGAATTACAATGTCATTTGAAATAAAGCTAGATTTTGCTAATGCTTTTAAAGATGATACACCTATACAAGGAATGTTATTAGCGATTGCTAATCCTTTTATTAGTGCAAGATTTATGCGAAGCCCAGTGAAAGATCCAGGCCCAGTTGTTGCAACTAATAGCCCTAAATCTAAAGGCGATATTCCAACTATGGAAAGAGCATTCTCTATAATAGTTAATAAATTTTGCGAGTGAGTTACATTTGTATTTAAAACAGTAGTGTATAAGCACTCAGATTCTTTCATTACACAAACACTACTTTGCTTTGTTGATGAGTCTACAGCAAGAATATACATTATTATAATGTCCTTTCGATAGTTATTTTTCTTTGAGTATCACTTAATTTTTCAAAATTAACTTTAACAGTGTAATCATTAAAAAAATCTTTAATATTTTCGCTCCATTCAATAGCTAATATGCCTTCATAATCAAGATAATCATCAAAGCCTATATTAAATAATTGGTCTTCAGTTTCAATGCGATACATATCAAAATGAAATATACTATTAATATTATTAGTATAATGATTAACAATAGAAAAAGTTGGGCTAGTTGCAATAGTATCTATAAAAAATCCATCGCATAACCCTTGACAAAAGGCAGTTTTACCCATTCCAAGTCCACCTGTAAAAAATATTATATCATCGTTATTTAAGGTTTTAGCAAGATTGCTTGCTATTTGCCTTGTTTCCTCAACGCTATTGCTTATAAAAGTTTCCAATTTATTTCATTCCTTTATTTAAAAATTATCTAAACAATTATATCATAAAAAATTAGATAGTAAAAGTGCAAATTTGAAAATTAAATTACAAAAGTAAAATCTTTATTGCACATATTTAATTAGTAATATATAATAATACTAATAGATAAAAAATAGATAAAAGAAAAAGATATATTTGAGTAAGAGGGAAAATGATTAAAAGGATTATAAATTTTTATAAAGAAACAGATTATGTTTTATTGATAATATGTATGATTTGCAGTGGGATATCAGTGTATTCGCTTTATGCTATATTCCAAAGTACAACCGCGCTATCTTCTTCAAGAACAGCAATAGTTCAATTAGCTGCAACTATTGCGGGGATAATTTTAGCAAGCTTTATTTCTTTTTTAGATTACAGAAATATTGCAGATATGTTTAAAGCGCATAGTGTGCTAGCGTATGGGTTAATGATTGCAACTATGTTTATAGGATTTGCCCCAGAAGGAACAACTAATAAATCGTGGATTGCTCTGCCTTTTGGGCTAACAATTCAGCCGAGTGAAGTATTAAAAATTAGTATGATATTAACAATGGCATATTTTTTTAATAAATATAAAAATCAAATAAACGAAGTTCCAACTTTAACAAAGTTAGTAGGGATAGCTGCTATTCCGTTAGCCTTTGTTGCACTGCAAAGAGATACAGGCGTTTTATTAGTGTTTGTGTTTATACTAGTGGTTATGTTTTTTGCTGCTGGAATTAGTTATAAATTAGTATGGGGCTGTATTGGTTTAGCAGCAGTTATAACACCGATAGTTTGGAATTATTTAGATGATTATCAAAAAAATAGAGTTTTAGGATTATTTAATCCAGAAGAATTTTCTTCTATAATGTTTCAGCAAAATATGGGTGCTATATCAATAGGTTCAGGTCAATTATTCGGTAAAGGTTTTTTGGCAGAAAATCATAATATAACACCGTTGATGTATAATGATTTTATATTTTCTTTTATAGCTGAAAGTATAGGATTTGTAGGTGTTTGTGTCGTTTTTATTTTAATATTAACTATATGTTTTAAAATATTGAATATAGCAAATCAAGCATCCGATTTAACAGGTTCATTTATCTGTATAGGAGTGTTTGGGATGTTTATTTTTCAAATAGTTATTAATATAGGAATGAATTTATCACTATTACCAGTTATAGGAGTTACTTTGCCTTTATTT
>CAZVOQ010000146.1:0-4895 GCA_964628475.1 uncultured Oscillospiraceae bacterium
GTTAATGTATATATCAATGGGCGGAATGATGGGAGCACCACTTCCAGAATTTTTATCAGGCCATAAAGGGGCAGCCTCTTATGCTTTTATTCAATTTTTATTAGCTTTGCCAATAATTTTTGTTAATAGAAAATATTATATTTCAGGCTTTAAATCCTTGTTTTCTTTATCTCCTAATATGGATAGCTTAATAGCTGTTGGCTCTAGTGCCGCTTTAGTTTATGGAATTTTTGCAATATTTAGAATTAATTATGGAATTGCAATTGGCGATATGGATTTAGTTGCCTCTTATCATATGGATTTATATTTTGAAGCCGCCGCAACTATTCTAGCTTTAATTACCGTTGGAAAATACTTAGAAAGTAAAAGCCGAGAAAAAACAACAGATGCTATTTCTAAATTAATAGATTTAGCTCCAAAAACTGCTTTAGTTTTAAGAAATAATATCGAAACTACTATTCAATCTTGCGATGTTGTCGTTGGAGATATTGTTATTGTTAAAAATGGTATGGCTGTGCCTGTTGATGGAGAAATTATAGAAGGCTCTGCCTCTTTTGACCAATCAAGCATAACAGGGGAGAGTATCCCTGTTGAAAAAACTGTTGGTGATATGGTTATCGCTTCTTCAATAAATAAGGGTGGTTACATTAAATTTTCAGCAAAAAAAGTTGGCGAAGATACAACATTTAATCAAATTATAAATCTAGTTAAAGAGGCTTCGGCATCAAAAGCTCCTATTGCAAGCTTAGCCGATAAAATATCTGGCATTTTTGTGCCGATAGTTATGCTTATCTCTTTGATAACATTTTTTGTTTGGTATTTTATAACTAAAGATTTTGAGCAAAGTTTATCCTTTTCTATAACCGTTTTAGTTATATCTTGCCCTTGTGCTTTAGGGCTTGCAACTCCTGTTTCTATTATGGTTGGAACGGGCAAGGGAGCGAGCGAGCAAATATTAATTAAATCGGGTGAAGCTTTAGAAACTTTACATAATGTTAAAACTGTTATTTTAGATAAAACTGGAACTATAACAAACGGAACTCCTGAAGTTAGCCATATAATTGCAGTTGGAATTGAAGAAAAAGAGCTATTAAATCTAGCTTACAGCCTAGAAAATTTTAGCGAACATCCTTTAGCTTTTGCCATAGTAAGCTATGCAAAAGAAAATAAGGCAACTCTTTATGATGCACAAGAATTTAATAGCATTGCAGGGCAGGGTGTTGTTGCTTATATTGATTCTAATGAGGTTATCGCTGGCAATGCGTTAATGTTTAAAGAATTTAATATTGATATATCAAAATATCAAACTGATTTTGAAAATTTCTCTTTAGAAGGGAAAACTCCTTTACTTTTTGCTAAAAATAAAGAGCTAATTGGAATTATAACCGTTAGCGATAAAATTAAAACTAGCAGTAAACAGGCTATAAAATTATTAAATGATTTATCAGTTGATGTTGTTATGCTAACTGGAGATAATAATAAAACTGCCACTGCTATTGCAAATAGTATTGGTATAAAAAATGTTATAAGTGATGTTTTGCCTGATGAGAAAGAAAAAATCGTTAGAAAATATCAAGATGGGGGTAGCGTGGTTGCTATGGTTGGCGATGGAATTAATGATTCTCCTGCTTTAGCTAGAGCCGATGTTGGAATTGCTATTGGCGCTGGAACTGATATTGCAATCGAAAGTGCAGATATTGTTTTAATTAGAAATGATTTAGTTGATGTTGCCACTGCTATTAGATTAAGTAAGGCTACTATTAATAATATAAAACAAAATTTATTCTGGGCATTTATTTATAATATTATTGGTATTCCTATTGCTGCAGGCGTGTTTTTCACAGCCTTTGGCTTAAAATTAAGCCCAGATTTTGCAGCACTTGCTATGAGCTTTTCAAGTGTTTTTGTTGTTACAAACTCTTTAAGGCTTAGAAAATTTAAATAATAATTGCATTTTATTATTTGTGTGATATTATAAAAATATATATTAATTTGAAAGGATATTTTATTATGAAATTATTAATCGAGGGTATGTCTTGCAAACACTGCCAAAATGCTGTTTTTAATGCACTTTGTGATATTGAGGGAGTTAGCGAGGTTGTTGTTGATTTAGAAAACAACTGTGCAACACTGTCAGCTAGCGATGATTTAAAAACTACTTTAGTTAAAGCTATTGAAGAAGAAGGATATGTTGTTACAAACGTTGATTAGTTTTTATATAAAACAACTATTAAATAGGTAAATACTCGTAAAAAAACACAAGGGAATGGCGAAAGCCATTCCCTTGATTATTATAAAAGTTTTGCATTTAAGGAAATAATAATATATCTTTTGATAGCAAAGGGTATATAAATACTGCTTTTTTTATGCACGATATTGCTAAAGATAATGATATTTCAAATTACGTAGATTTTTCAAAACTTATTTTACCATTTTTTATTAATTATATATATTTTGCGTTTTTTCTAAATAATTTTCCTCATTTGTAAATATAACATCTCTTAAAAAAACTGTTTCTTCTAAAGAAAAAAATGAATGAATTTTTGATAATTTCTCAATGGCAACTGTGTTTATATCTGTTTGAATATAAGAGAAATTTTCTTTAAAGCTTTTTATAAATTCATCATCTATATCAAAAATATTATCCCTTAATAAAAAGAATAACAATTCATTAAAAAATGCTGTTCCTTCTTTTGTTGATAATATATTTTCTCCTTTCATAATTAAATTTATTATGCTATTAATATCTATTTCTTCTGCTGATTTTAATAATAACGCTTGCAATTCTGCTGGCATTCCATCACTTATACTTTTTATATTCACATCATTAAAATCTTTTGATAGTTCTATTATTGTGTCGTAATCTAGTTTTAAATAATGGTCTATTGTTATGCCAAAATCTTTTGATAAATCAAAACTTGATTGCATAATTCCTGCTTTTTGAAAATTCTCATCAATAGTGTTTCCACTTTCTTTTAATAAAAAATCATCATGCACACTAACTAAGCTAACCTTATTTTGAATTGCATTCAAATTTAAAATATAAAAAAATCTGTTTTCATATCCTTCTAAAACAATTAATATATTTTTAGAATCATCAACATCTGGAGTTAATATAGCCACACCTTCTTGGTTTACATTTATTTCTTGCGTAGTATTGTTTGAATTTATCAAAAAGAGCATACCGGCATATAAACAAAATATAAAAATTAAAGAATAAACAAATGATTTAATAAATACTTTTTTTGCACTCATAAAAAAACTCCTTTCCCTACAATTAAAAATAGTTTTGGCTACAATTAAAAATAGTTTTGGCTACAAAGAAAGTTTTAAACATTGTTTTGCTTGTTTGTTTAAAATTTTTCATTTTTATATTTATTTTAAACGAGTGTATCTCTTATTAATATTTAATCTTAAATAATTTATTGTATAAAAAAACGACGATTAAAAATCGTCGTTTAATTTTTTATAATTCTACTTTAGAGTATAATGAAGTTTTTGTGTCTTCATTTTTCTTCTCATCTCTTGTTTTTTGAACTTGAGGTGGTGAATTTTCTTTTCTTTGAGAATTACTATTATTTCTTTTTTGGTAAGGCTTTTTGCCGTTATTATTGTTATTATAATTTCTTTTTCTTGGAGTAGTTGGAATTATAACAACTCTTCTTGAGGCACCTTCACCTTTACTTTCACTTTTAACGCCTTCAATTTCGCCAACTATTGAATGAATAATTCTTCTATCATAAGGGCTCATTGCCTCAAAAGTGTAAGGTCTTGAAGTTTTTAAAACTTTTTGCGCCATTTTTTTAGCTTGTTCTTCTAGGTTTGTTTGTCTTTTTTGGCGATAATTTGCAATATCAACGCTTATTCTTTCATCGCTATTACTAAAGCCATTTGCCGCTAGAGAAGTTAGGTATGATAAAGCTTCCATTGTTTCGCCTTTTCTACCTATTAGCATACCAACATCAACGCCACCTATTTCAATTGTATATCCTTTTTCTGTTTTATTTGCAGTTAGGGTATATTCTTTATCATAGAATTGATCGATAATGCTTTTTAAAAATGAAATAGCATATTCTGCTTTTTCATTAGTTTCGTTATTTTCATTTGAGGTAGCTTTTTCGATTTTTGGCTGGATAACTTCTTCTTTTTTAACTTCTGGTGCTGCTTGTTTTACTACTTCTTTTTTCTCAGCTACTTTTTGTGGTTTTTCGCTAAAAATTTCTTTTAAATCAATATCTTCTTTAATTTCGCACACTTTAACTTTTGCAGGCTTTTTAAAAAAGAATTTCTTTTCTGGATATTCTAAAACTTCTGCCGTAACTTCTTCTCTTGTAAGATTTAGTTCTGATAAAGCAAGTTCAATGGCTTCATCAACGGTTGCGGCTGATTTAATGATTTCTCTCATTTTTGCACCATTCCTTTTTATTTTATGCTTATAGATTATATAGTGTAGTTTTCAACATTTAATTAATAATATGTTTAAAACTTATTCTCCATATCTTTCTTTATCTATTTCTCTTGCTCTTTTTAATCTTTCGTCAACTTCTTCGTTTTCGCCTTCTTTATAAACATCTTCTTTTGCTTCTAATTCTTTTTGCTCTTTAATAGCTCTGTTTACAGCCGAACGATTTGGAGCTGCTTTTTTCTGCTTTTTAAGTTCTTCTTTTTTAATTTTTATTTCTTCTTCGATTTTCGCTTTTTCTTTATCAAAATTAATAAATAGTCTTATGCAAAGTTCTATTAATAATGAGAATAATGATGAGAAAATCCAGTATAATGAAACACCAACTGGAACTGTGAATGAGAAGTATAAAAACATTACTGGTGTTATAAACAGCATATTTTTAGTTGGGCCTTCTAATTTTTGGCCTGAAAGTTTCATTGTTACGATTTGT
>CAZVOQ010000147.1:0-4854 GCA_964628475.1 uncultured Oscillospiraceae bacterium
GCGCAGTTGAACAAGCTTTAGATGAATATTATAGCGAAGTTTATAATTATGAAGTAAATCCAGAAGCTTAGAAAATAATGAAAAATATGTAATAGAGGTGATGAAATGGCTGAAATATTAAGCCAAAGTCAGATAGATGCACTTTTGAATTCAATGAATGATCCAGTCGAGGCACCAGCTGCACCGACAGCAGAAGTTGTGTTAGAAGACCAAAAATGGCGAAAGTACGACTTTAATAGTCCGAAAAAATTTACAAAAGATAAGCTGAGATTGCTATCAAATATATATGATAATTATGCAAGATTATTATCATTAAGATTAAATGGCTTATTAAGAACAGTCGATGAAGTTGAAATATCATTAGTTGAAGAGCAAAGATATTTTGAATTCAATAATATGCTTGATGAAAATGATGTTATTACAACTATTGATACTAGAGTTCAAGGTGAGAATAAATTTTTGCCTATGATATATCATGTTAATCCTGGAATAATGGTTAATATGATTGATAGAATGCTAGGAGGAAGCGATGAAGACTTTTCTTCGATTGATTACTCATATAAATATACAGAAATAGAACTTGCTATTTATGAAAAAATAATGTCGAACTTTATTTCAACCACTAGTGCAACTTGGCAAAATTATGTTGTATTGGAAAGTGGTCAAACAAATCTTGAAGAAAATCCGATGATGTTCCAAGAGATAAGTTTAGATGAAGCTGTTATAATTATAATACTTAGTCTTAAAATGGGAGATGTTAATGGCAGTTTAACAATTTGTATACCAGGTAATATAGTAGCTTCAATATTCAGTGAAATGGATAGCAAGAAGTTCAATAGTGGTGTGGATGAAGAAGAATATCTATCCACAAGTGAAATGATTATGAAAACTCTACATAAAAGTACTCTTGAGGTTAGCGCTATTTTAGGAGGCACAACTCTTGATTTACAAGAGGTGTATAATTTGCAAGTTGGTGATGTTATTGACTTATCAAAACCAAAAGATTCGCAAGTTACACTATGTGTTGAGGGCCAACCGTGGTTTGAGGGCAAGTTGGGTGTTTATAATAAAAATTCCGCAATTCAAATCGAAAGAAAACTTGCTGAAGAAGCAGAAGTTGAATAGTTTAATTAATTATATTATAAAAAAAGGTAGGTAATGAAAATGGCAAAAATATTAGTAGTAGATGATGCAGCTTTCATGAGAATGATGATTAAAGACACTTTAACAAAAGGTGGATACACTGATCTTGTTGAAGCAGCAGATGGAGCAATCGCAGTTGAGCAATTTAAAGCAGAATCACCAAATCTTGTTATTATGGATATCACTATGCCAAATATGAACGGATTAGAGGCATTAAAAGCTATTAAAACTATTGATCCAGCAGCACAAATTATTATGTGTTCTGCGATGGGGCAAGAATCTATGGTTATTGATGCTATAAAATCAGGAGCAAAAGATTTTATTGTAAAACCATTTAAAGCAGAAAGAATACTTGAAGCTGTTGGTAAGGTGTTAGGCTAAGACATATTATTAATTAGTTTGAAATTTTCTGCACAAATATTTTATTGCAATTTTATTTATTGTAATAAATAATTAAATTTAGAAAGGAATATTCATATGGCTTTTTTAAGTTCATTAAATATTAGCGCATCTGGTATGACTGCGCAAAGGCTAAGACTGGATATAGCCTCAGAAAATATTGCAAACATCGAAACAACGAGAACTGAAGATGGAACACCATATCAAAGAAAAATGGTTGTTTTAGAAAGTGTTGAGGGTGATTTTCAATCAATACTTAGTGGACAAATGGATTTAGATGGCACTAAGAGTGCCGGAGTTGTGGTTTCAGAAATAATTGAAGATGAAACAGAACTTACACCAGTTTATAATCCAAGTCACCCAGATGCTAATGAAGATGGGTATGTTTTAATGCCTAACATTGATTTAGTTAAAGAAACAACAGATGCAATGGCTGCATATAGATCATACGAAGCTAATGTAACTGCCTTTAATACAATGCATTCAATGGCACAAAAAGCGCTTGAAATAGGAAAATAATTAAAGTATAGTTTGCTGGAAAGAGAGATAAATAAATGGATGCGAATAATTTGACTTCAATGGAAATTGATGCTATAGGCGAGATACTTAATATAAGTTTAGGATCTGCTGCAACAGCAATTTCTACAATGCTAAGTAGTCGTGTTGATATAACATCGCCTAAGGTACAAGTACGACAAAAAGACTCTTTTGAGTTTTCTCAATTAGAGCCAGCAGTAGGTGTTGAAATCGCCTATCAAGAAGGACTAACAGGAAGTAATGTAATGGTGCTAAAACGCTCAGACGTTGGCATTATTATTAGCATGCTTTTAGGATATGAATATGAAGCTGATTTTGAACTAGATGAAATTTCAACTAGTGCTATTGGCGAGGTTATGAATCAAATGATGGGTGCTTCATCAACTGCAATGGCAGAAATGCTAGCTAAAACAGTTGATATAACAACCCCTGTCGTTTTTGAAATTGAAGATTCTGAATTATTTAAAGAAAAATATTTTTCAGGACAAGAGTTAATGGTTGAAATTAATTTCACACTTACTATTGGCGATAAAGTGAGCAGTGAATTCATTAATATGCTTCCACTTGCTTTAGTAAAAACAATAGTTAGTGGATTCTTTAAAGAATCAGGAATTGAAGTTCCAGGGCAAGATTCGCAAGCTGAAACTCCAGCGGCAGTAGAAGAAGTAGCACCAGCACCTACGCCAGTTGTAGAGCCTGTGCCAGTAGTAGCCTCTGCTCCAGTAGCAGCTGCTCCTGCACCAGTAGTAGCTTCTGCACCAGTGGCGTCTGCTCCAGTAGCTTCTCCTGTGATGAATGATCAATTAAACCAAACTTTAACTCAAATGACTCAATTAATGCAACAACAAATGATGATGACTCAAGCGGCACTACAAAGTGCACAAGGAAATAAAAAAATAAAAGTTAATCCTATACCACAGCCAAATTTAAATCTTGGTGAAGGATTAGTTGTTGAAGATGCAAACCTTGATTTAGTAATGGGTGTTCCTGTTGAAGTTAGTGTTGAAATTGGAAGAACTAAAAAATTAGTTAAAGATATTTTAGAATTAAATAAAGGCTCTTTAGTTGTTTTAGATAAAATGGCAGGTGAGCAAGTTGACTTATTTGTTAATGGCAGATGCATAGCTCATGGAGATGTGGTTGTTGTTGATGATAGCTTTGCTATTAGAATAACAGAGATAATTTCAGAAGAATCAGAAGGATAGTGAAATTATGTTTGAAGCTATTATTTCAGGTATTGGAAGCTTAATACTTGTATTATTAATACTATATTTAGCCTATTTTGTATCAAAAAATATTGGAAGAGTGCCAATGATAAATAATTCATCTTCTAATATGCAGGTATTAGATAGAATAGCTATAGGGCAAGATAGAGCATTATTAATTGTGAAAGTTGCAGAAAATTATTTTTTAATGGCATCTTCACAAAATTCTATTTCAATTTTAAAGGAATTGAATGAAACAGACTTAATTATAAAACAAGCTGAGCCTTTAAATTTTGAAAAATTAGATTTTAAAGAAATATTAGATAAATTTAAAAAAGGAGATACTAATAAATGACCGACTCTTTAGTTAGCATTAATTCAGGTGCAGTGCCAACCCTTGAGATTATAGTACTGCTCACGATTTTAATGGTTTTGCCATCAATAGTAATAATGATGACATCGTTTGTTAGAATCATAATAATCCTTTCATTCACAAGGCAAGCAATGGGTATGCAACAAACACCGCCTAATATGGTGCTCACTGGTATGGCATTATTATTAACATTGTTTATTATGTCGCCTGTTATAGAGGAAATAAATACAGTGGCATATGAGCCATACACAAATCAAGAAATAACGCAGGAAGAAGCGTTTGATTTAGCCCAAGATCCAATAAAAGAATTTATGCTTTTGAGAACTGATGTGGATACTTTAGAAATGTATCTTGATATTTCAGGAACTCAAAAAACGGCTGATCCTATGGATTTACCATTAACAGTTATAGTTCCTTCTTTTATGACAAATGAACTTGCAAGAGGCTTTACAGCAGGACTACTATTGTATCTACCATTTTTATTAATAGATATAATTGTTTCAAGTACATTAATGTCTATGGGTATGATTATGCTTTCACCGGTAACCATTTCAATACCATTTAAAATTTTGCTTTTTGTTTCGCTAGATGGCTGGGAATTATTATTCTCTTCAATAGCGCAAAGCTTTTTAATTTGATAAAAGTGGAGGTGTGAGCTATGACAACAGGCGAAATTAATGACGTTTTTTATGAAATGTTTCTTTTAACAATAAGGCTAGGTGGGCCGATTTTATTAATGGCAATGGCTGTTGGTGTAGTTGTATCTATAGTTCAAGCAGCCACTCAAATAAATGAACAAACTCTTACATTTGTTCCTAAAGTATTAGTTATAGGAATTATGATTGTAGTAAGTGGAAATATGATGTTAACAGAATTGCAAGATTTTTTTAAGCATATTTTAGAATTAATAATAAGGGGATAAAATATGTTTATTCCTGGAACAAGCGAATTTTTACTTTTTAGTTTAATAATTGCAAGAATGTCGGGATTTGTGTTTTTAAATCCAATTATGGCAAGAAGCAATGTGCCTAGTATGTTTAAAAGTGGGCTAACATTACTTTTAGCGATTATTATATTCCCAATAGCAACAATTAATTCACCAGATATACCAAATTCTATTAAGTTTGCGTTTTTAATCTTAAAAGAAATGTCGATTGGTTTTTTAATAACCATGATAATGTATTTATTTGAGATGGT
>CAZVOQ010000148.1:0-4736 GCA_964628475.1 uncultured Oscillospiraceae bacterium
TAATTGAGATGGAAATGCAGTTTCTTTATCTTCAAGCCCAACTCTTTTTAATAATTTCCTTGCAACTTCTTCTGCTTGTGTTTGGCTCATTTTTTTTAATTGAGTTAGCGATATGGTGATATTCTTCAAAATATTCATATTGTTAAATAAATTAAATTGCTGAAACACCATTCCTATTTTTTGTCTTTGCTCATTAATATCAGTTTTTTTATCTGTTATATCAGTATCTTCAAAAAATATTTTACCTGTCGTTGGCATTTCTAATAAGTTCAAACAGCGCAGAAATGTGCTTTTACCTGAACCTGATGGTCCAATAACAGCCACAACTTCCCCTCTTTTAAATTCAGTTGATATATTATCTAAAACCTTTAATTTGCCAAAACTTTTTGAAAGATTTTCAACTTTTAAAATTATGTCTTTATCCATCGTTTTTCATCTTCCTTTCAAAATATGATACTAATCTTCCTATACTAAATGTCATAATAAAATATAGGATTGCTGCAATAAATAATGGCTCTAATTGAATATAAGTAATTGAGCGCACATCACTTGTTCTAAATGTTAAATCTGCAATTCCTATAACAGAAACAACTGATGTTTCTTTTATTATTGTAACAAATTCATTACCTAAAGCTGGCAAAATATTTTTAATTGCTTGTGGTAAAACAACTAAACGCATTGTTTGGCTTTTATTAAAACCCATCGCCCTTGCAGCTTCATCTTGCCCTTTATCAACTGCTTGTATCCCTGCTCTTATAATTTCAGCGACATATGCACAACTATTAAAACTAATTGCAACTATACCTGCTGTCATTCTTTGAAAGTTTGGAATAAAAGCGATGTCTGGAAACTCAATTCCAATCATAGGTAATCCATAAAATAAGAATGTAAGCTGAATTAATAAAGGTGTTCCTCTAATAAATTCGATATACGCAGTTGCTGGGTAGCGAAGAAGTTTAAATTTACTCATTCTTGAAAACGCTAAAAATATCCCAAAAAAACTTCCCACTATCACTGAAAATAAAGCAAGTATTAATGTACTTTGCATACCTTCAATGAAAAAATTTGAATATTTTATAAATATTTCAACACTTGTTGAAAAAAATTCATAAGCACCATTTAAAAATTCCATAAGTTCTCTTTTCTTTTATATAAACGTTTTAAAAGAGAAAGACAAAAGTCTTTCTCTTTTAATTTTTAATTTAGCCATCTAACCCAACAGTTTTTGATAGTTCAACTGCTTCTTCATACGCTGCCGCTAATGAACCATCTGCAACCACTCTTTCAATAACAGCGTTAGCCACTTCAACTAAAGCTTCATTACCTTTTTTAACAACTCCAGCTTTACCGTATCCTTCAAGGCCTGTAAATTCGTAGCTTGAAAGAGCAAGGCTATCGTTTTCTTCAATAAATGATACACCAACTTCTTTATCAACAACCATACCAGCTATATTTTTATTTTGAACTTCTAAAGCTAATTCTGGATATTTTGCAAGTTCAAATAATTCTGATTCTGTGAATGTGTCTAAAACTAGTTGAGATTGGAAACTACCTTTTTGTGCTCCAACTTTTAATCCAGCAACTGATTCAGCAGTTGTGTAAGTATCAACATTGTCTACATGAACAACTAATGCTTGAGCATCTTGCCAGTAAACATTTGTAAAATCAATAACTTCAGCACGTTCAGGTGTAGTTGTGAAAGCTGAAATACCTATATCAACTTGTGAAGATTGAACAGCTGGAATAATACCATCAAAGCTCATATCAACGATTTCAAGTTCAACGCCTAGTTCTGCTGCAATTTGTTCTGCTAGCCAAATATCAACGCCAACAAAATTTGCTTGTGCATCTTTGAATTCAAATGGTGCATATTGTGCTTCAGTTCCAAGCACTAACTTTCCATTTTCTTTTATTTCATCAACAATTGTTGTTTGTGTTGTTTCTTGAGTTTCTTCGCCCTCTGTAGTAGTTTCTTCACTTGAGCAAGCAACTAAAGATAATGCCATTGTTGATGCTAATATTAATGCTAATAATTTTTTCATTTTTTAATCTCCTTTGATTTGCAATTTATTTCGTTCTATGTGCATAATTATACAAAAATTATTTTCTTTTGTAAATAAAAAAATCAAAATAAAATAAAGTTTGTAAATATTAAACAAAAAAAAGTGAATTTAAAAATTTTCATTAGCACTTTTGACTTAATATTTAATATAAAGTTAGTAATTTAAAACTTAATATAGATTAAATGCAGTATTCTTTAAATACTGCATTTTCAATTTATTAAATAAATTATTCTATTTTGCAACTATATCTTTGCTAATATATATAATAATTCTTGATGTAATTTTAATGCATATTATTTATTATATACTATAATTTATGTATATTTTTTCATTCAGTGAAATTTATCAATACTTATCCTACTACTCTTTTTAAAGATTTTGAAATTATTAAAGCTAGTGATAATTTTAATAAATCTGGGATAATATATGGAATTACACAAACTGTTAAGGCATAAAAATAATCATTCACACCAGCAGTTGCAGAATAAATATTAGCAAACCATACAACTCCACAAAAGTAGCAAGCAAATAATCCAATAATTAAACTGGCCACATTAATAATATTACTTTTAATAATAAATTTTTCAAATAAAATGTAAATTATGCCTTGAAGAATAAATCCCCATATAAATCCGCCTGTAATTCCCATTAAAGCCCCTACTCCACCTGTAAACCCAGCAAAAACAGGCAAGCCTATTACACCTAAAAAAATATATACTATAATGCTAATTGTGCCCTTTTTTCCGCCTAAAGTGAGTAGTGCTAAAAAAATTGCAAAAGTTTGCATCGTAAATGGTATTGTAAAAGGTATGCTTATCCAAGAGCAGATAACCATCACTGCGCTAAATAAGGAAATTCTTGTTAAATCTTTAGTGTTTAATTTTGTTGCTATATTCATATTTACGTCCTTCTAATCTAGTTTAATGCTAATTTCGCCTGAGTTTAAAAATTGTATTTCTTTATTATCATGTTGAACAACCAACTGATTTTCATCATTTATATCAATAACTCTAACCTTTATTTTTTCATTTTGCTTTATTATATATACGTCTTTATTTATTATAAAACTTCTATTTTTATATTCTTTTGATATTTCTTCTTTAGACAAACTACTAAATATATCAAAAAATTCATTTAAAATATTTGCCACTATCTTATTTCTAGCATCAGTAACTTCTTTATTTAAAATAAATCCTGCTGTTTGCTTTATTTCATCTGGAAAATCGCTATTGGGTTTATATATATTTAGTCCTATACCTACTACAACGCTTTCAATTTGTGAATTTTCAAGTGAAAATGTTGCTTCTGTTAAAATTCCACAAACTTTTTTATTATCTATAAAAATATCATTTACCCACTTTATACCTGAATTTGTAATTTGTAAGCTTTCAATAGCTCTGCAAACAGATATTGCGGCAATCGTTGTAATTAAATTTATTTTATCCGAATTTATTTCTGGCTTTAAAATAAAACTAAAATACACCCCTGTATCATTTGGTGAATAAAAATTCCTTTGAAACCTTCCTCTTCCAGCAGTTTGAGATTTTGCTACCACCACTCTTCCTTGCCTACTACCTTCATTAGCATATCTTTTGCAAAGAGTATTAGTGGAATCTATTTCATCATAAACTTCAACAGTAAAAAAATCTTTATTTTTAATATAATTATCAATTCCTGCCTTAGAAATTATATCATTTTTAATTTCTAGTTTATATCCTTTATTTCTAATTGCAATAATTTCATACTCATCCGATTTTAAACTTTCAATTGCTTTCCACACTGAATTTCTTGATATATTTAATTTTTTTGCTAAAGTTTGTCCTGAAATAAACTCTTCTTTATGTTCGAGTAAAATTTGTAAAACTTCATTTTTTGTACTCATAAATTTATCTCCTAAATTTTATATAATCATATGATTATTGTCAACCTTGTTTTAAATTTAGGTGACAATTAACAAAGTGTAAACTTTTTAATTTTACTTTAAAATTAAGATTTTTCGTGATATAATAAGTTATATAGTTCTTTAATAAATAATCTTTAATATTTATTTATTCTACTATTTAATATTCAATTCACTTATACTAATTTATAAAGGAGACTCATTCGTGAAACGAAACTCAAATTTTTTTCAAAATCTAATTCTTGTTATCGTTGTCATAACCCTATTTATAACCTTTTATAGTCAAAGCCAAATTAATGATTTAAAATTTATAGATTTTTTAAAATTCTTATTTATTTTAATTTTAGTTGTTGCTATTTGGTATATAAATCTAATAAATTCAAAGAAAATTGAAAAAATTGCCTATTATGATGAATTAACTAAGCTCCCAAATCTATTAAAATTAAAACTAGAAATGCAAAAAGTTCTAAAGGAAAACCCTGATAAAGAATATGCAGTTATCAAGTTTGATGTTGAAAATTTCAAAATTATTAATGAGCTTTTCGATTATGAAACTGGAAATAAATTTTTAAAAACATTTGCTACAACTTCTCAAACTGTTACTGAAAAAAGTTTTATTTTTGCAAGAGTTGGCGTTGATGAGTTTATAATGTTTTCAGGAAATGGGTTTGTTGCTAATTTTAATGAAGAATCAAAGTATTATGAAGCGTATTTCAAAAGTCAACTTCCAGAAATTGAAAATCACATCCTTTCTTTTAGATATGGCAGATATA
>CAZVOQ010000149.1:0-4735 GCA_964628475.1 uncultured Oscillospiraceae bacterium
AGAAGAAAACTTAGTGTTTTACTCTGTTCCGTATGATGATGGGTTTAAAGCTTATGTAAATGGCGAGCAAACTCAAATATTAAAAGTAAACTACGGTTTAATGGCTGTTGTAGCACCTAGTGGAGATAATGAAATTGTTTTTGAATATGAAACACCTTATTTAAATCTTAGCTTGACAATTAGCCTTATCTCATTTATTATATTCGTTGGTTATTTAATAATTAATAAAAAGAAAAAAGAAAACTCCTAATTTTTTCTTTATAAAGCTCATTTTCGAAAGGAATGAAATAAAATGGAAATTTTATCAATTATCGCAAAAGAACTATCATTAAACCCATGGCAAGTTGAAAACACTATCGCTTTATTAGATGAAGGGGCAACTGTTCCTTTTATATCAAGATACCGTAAGGAAAAAACTGGTGAGCTTGATGACCAAACTGTTCGTAGTGTTTCTGATAGATTAACTTATCTTAGAAATCTACAAGAAAGAAAAGAAGAAGTTATCAAAAGTATAACAGAGCAAGAAAAAATGACCGATGAAATTATGCAAAGCATCACTAAAGCTATGATACTCTCAGAAGTTGAAGATATTTATCGTCCGTTTAAACCAAAAAGGAAAACAAGGGCATCTGTTGCAAAAGCAAAAGGGCTAGAGCCTTTAGCTTTATTAATACTTGAGCAAGATAAAAATACAATTCCATTAGCTGAGGCTGAAAAATTTTTAACTGATGAAGTTGAATCTTGTGAAGATGCTATTCAGGGCGCTATGGACATAATAGCCGAAACTGTTTCTGATGATACAACTGTTAGGACTAATTTAAAAAAATTATATAATCAAACTGGTATTATATCCTCTAAAGGCGATGAAGAAAAAGAAAGTGTATACACACAATATTATGAGTTTTCACAGCCTGTAAATAAAGTTTTACCACATAGAGTTTTAGCTATAAACCGTGGTGAAAAAGAGGGGTATTTAAAGGTTAATATAACTGTTGAAACTCAAAAAGCGCTTGATATAATAGAAAAATTATATATTAAAAATGAAAACTTATGTAGCGAAATAGTTAAAAATAGTATAAACGATAGTTTTTCAAGGCTTATTAATCCTAGCCTTGATACAGAAATACGTAATAATTTAAGCGATGTTGCCTCAACTGGCGCTATAAAATTATTCTCAGATAATCTAAAACAGCTACTATTAGTTCCACCAGTTAAAGATAAAATTTGCCTTGCTTTAGATCCTGGCTATAGAACTGGCTGTAAAATGGCTGTTGTTGATTCAACTGGTAAAGTTTTAGATTCAGGCGTTATTTATATGACTCTTGATATTCATGATAAAAATAAAGCGGCCAATCAAATTAAAATGCTTATTAAAAAGCATAATGTTGATGTTATTTCAATTGGTAATGGTACTGCTACAAAAGAAACAGAAATATTTGTTTCAAATTTACTAAAAGAAGTTTCAGCGCCTGTAAATTATATGGTTGTAAATGAAGCTGGCGCTTCTATTTATTCTGCTTCAAAGCTTGCAGCAGCAGAATTCCCTCAATTCGATGTTTCAATCAGAAGTGCTATTTCAATAGCTAGAAGACTTCAAGATCCATTAGCAGAGCTTGTTAAAATTGATCCAAAATCAATTGGTGTTGGCCAATATCAACACGATATGCCAAAAGCAAAGCTTGAGGAAAGTCTTGATGGTGTTGTTGAATACTGCGTTAACACTGTTGGTGTTGATTTAAATATCGCATCTGCACCACTTTTAGAAAGAGTTTCTGGCTTAAATAAGTCTATTGCCAAAAACATAGTAACTTATCGCGAAGAAAACGGGAAATTCTCTTCTAAAAACCAATTACTAAAAGTTCCAAAGCTTGGCCCAAAAGCATTTATGCTTTCTGCTGGATTCTTAAGAATTCCTTTTGCAAAAGATAAACTTGACACAAGCTCTGTTCACCCTGAAAGTTATAAGGCTGCAAAAGCTTTGCTTGAAATTTTAAATCATTCAACTAATGATATAGGCTCTGATAGCTTAAAAGATTTAAATGATAGAGCAGAAAAAATAGGATATGAAAAGCTTGCTAAAGATTTAGATATTGGTGTTCCAACTTTAAAAGATATTATAAGTGAGCTTGTAAAACCTGGGCGTGATATGAGGGATGAACTTCCAAAACCTTTACTTCGCAGTGATATTTTAGATATGAAAGATTTAACAGCAGGCATGGAATTAAAAGGCACTGTTAGAAATGTTATTGATTTTGGCGCATTCGTTGATATTGGTGTTCACCAAGACGGTTTAGTGCATTTAAGCCAAATTTGCGATAGATACATTAAACATCCAAGCGAAGAAGTTAAAGTCGGCGATGTTGTTACTGTTTGGGTAATGGGCGTTGATATAGCTAAAAAGCGTATTTCTCTAACTATGAAAGATCCAAATAAAAAAACTGATAAAAAATAATTTAAAATAAATTAAGAAAGATTGGTATTTATTATGAAGCAAGATATTGTTATTGTTGGAGCTGGACCTGCTGGAATATTCACAGCAGTTGAGCTTATAAAAAAAGGCTCTAAAAAAAGTATTACTCTAATTGAAAAAGGCGTTAAAATCGAAAAAAGACATTGTCCAAAATCAAAAACTAAAAAATGTGTTCAATGCAAACCCTACTGCCATATCACAACTGGTTTTTCTGGCGCTGGTGCATTCTCTGATGGAAAACTTTCATTAAGTTTTGAAGTTGGTGGAGATTTACCTAATCTAATAGGCGCTCAGCTTGTGCAAGATATGATTGATTATACTGATAAAATCTATCTTGATTTCGGCGCTGATACTCAAATAGAGGGCATTGGGCACACTGACGAAGTTAAAGATATTAGAAGAAATGCAATTAAAGCTGGTTTAAAGCTAGTTGATTGCCCTATTCGCCATTTAGGCACTGAAAAGGCACATGATGTTTATTTAGGACTTCAAAATTACTTATTAGAAAATGGCGTTACTATCCTATTTTCACATGAATGTAATAATATTATTTTAGAAAATGATGTTTGCACTGGTGTTATTGTTTCAAATAAAAACGAAACTTTTAATATTTATGCTGATAGCATTGTATTAGCAACAGGTAGACGTGGTGCTGATTGGCTTGAAAAAGTCTGTCAAGAAAATGGAATTGCTCACGCCCCTGGAACTGTTGATATAGGAGTAAGAGTTGAAGTTCGTAATGAAGTTATGGAAAAAGTAAACAATGTTTTATACGAATCTAAACTTATTGGATATCCAAAGCCATTTAAAGATAAAGTGCGTACTTTCTGCCAAAACCCTGGTGGTTTTGTTAGCCAAGAAAACTATGACAATGATTTAGCTGTTGTAAATGGTCATTCATATAAAGAATTAAAATCTAACAATACAAATCTTGCTATTTTATCTTCTCATAATTTCACTGAGCCATTTAATCAGCCAATTGAATATGCTAAAAAAGTTGGTGAAATAACTAATATGCTTGGATCAAATCAAATATTAGTTCAAAGGTTTGGAGATATTTTAGACGGCAAAAGAACATGGCAAGACGAATTATCAAAATCTAATTTAGTTCCAACCTTAGTTGATGCAGTAGCAGGCGATATAACAGCGGCTATGCCTTATAGAGCAATGACTAATATAATCAATTTCATTCAAGCTGTTGATACGGTTGTTCCTGGATTTGCTTCTAGCGAAACATTACTTTACTCACCTGAATTAAAATTCTATAGTAATAAAGTTAAAATGGATACTAATTTTGATACTAATATTAAGAATTTGCATTGCCTTGGTGATTCAAGTGGCTGGACTAGAGGCTTAATGATGGCTTCATTAATGGGAGTTTTAATGGGAAGAAATTTAGCTGAATAGATATTTAATTTAAAAATATGTTTTATTTATAAACAAAAACAAGAGAATGAAAAAAATCATTCTCTTGTTTTTTTAATTGTGTAATATTTTATTCTATGTGTTTATAATTCATAAATAAATCAGAAGAAACAGATTCTTCATCAAAACAAGTTAAGTAAACATCATATCTAAAATTCTCTAAAATATCAATTATTTTATTAAATAAATCTTCATTATTTTTTAATAAATCAGCTATAAAAGGCGAATAAAAAGTGCCTGCGCCATTTTCTAACTCTAATAATATCTGCTGTGGTGTTTTGCCTTTTGCATAACTCCTGCCAACAGTGTCAGTAGCGGCATCAATGCAATCGGATATTGATATTATATCTGTTATTTTTTTCATTTTAGTTGGCTCATTTTTATAATCAATTGGATACCCCCTAGTTTCATCATAGGTGATATGATGCCCATAAGATATTTTAATTATAGCTTCTGCTGCCTGTTTATTACTTAAAAATTTAAAATTATTTTTATTTATAGTTTTTTCAAAACGTCCATCAAATTTTGAAGATGCAAGCTTACCAAAGTATGCTTTAGCTAAATAAGAATCTGGATGCTGTTTAATTAAACTAAACTCTAAATCATTTAATTTTCTAACATAAATCGAAACCATGTTAGTATACTCAATTTTACCCACATCATGTGCTAATCCTGCAAACCAAGTAAATTCTTCTATTTCTTTACGATATGTTTCAGTATCTTCTAGCGAATTTATCCCTTTAATTCCAACTAAATATTCTGGACAATTATCTAAAATATGTCTAATAATTGTAGTAGATATTTTTGCTACCATAACAGAATGAGTGAATGTTGGTTTAT
>CAZVOQ010000150.1:0-4733 GCA_964628475.1 uncultured Oscillospiraceae bacterium
GCTTTGCTGATGTACACGTACATTTCAGAGAGCCTGGTTTTTTGTATAAAGAAACAATAAAAACTGGCTCTATGGCAGCGGCAAAGGGAGGATTTACCCTAGTTGCAACAATGCCAAACTTAAATCCAGTGCCTGATTCAAAAGAAAATTTAATGGTGCAAATTGATGCGATTAAAAAAGATGCAGTTATAGATGTTTTGCCGTATGCATCAATCACAAAAGGCGAAAAAGGGGAAGAGCTAGTTGATTTTGACTCTTTAAAAGATTTAGCCTTTGCTTTTTCAGATGATGGAAAAGGCGTGCAAAATGATGAAATGATGGAAAAAGCAATGCTAAAAGCAAAAGAAATAGGTAAGTTTATAGTGGCTCATTGCGAAGATGAAAGCCTTTTAGATGGCGGATATATCCACGATGGAGAATACGCAAAATTAAATGGGCATAAAGGCATTTCTTCCCAAAGTGAATATAAGCAAGTTGAAAGGGATATTGAATTAGCTCGAAAAACTGGAGTGAAATATCATATCTGCCATATTTCAACTAAACAAACGGTTGAATTAGTTAGAAAAGCAAAAAAAGAAGGGCTTTCAGTGTCGTGTGAAACAGCGCCACATTATCTAACATTTTGCGATATGGATTTAAAAGAAGATGGGATTTGGAAGATGAATCCGCCAATTAGAAGCTTTGATGATAGACAAGCTTTAATCGAAGGCGTTATAGATGGAACAATAGAAGTTATCGCAACAGACCACGCGCCACACTCAAAAGAAGAAAAATCAAAAGGGCTTTCTGGGAGTGCATTTGGAATCGTTGGAATAGAAACAAGTTTTGCAGCTATGTATACGAATATGGTGAAAAACGAAAATATAACACTTGAAAAATTAATTGAAATAATGAGTGTAAACCCAAGAAAGATTTTCGGCTTACCTTATGGAATAAATATAGGGGATAAGGCTGATTTAGTAGTTTTGGATTTAGAAAAAAAATCAATAGTTGATCCAAAAACATTTATTAGTAAAGGCTTTGCAACACCGTTTATAAATAAAGAGTTATACGGTGAAGTGATATTAACAGTAGCGAAAGGGGAAAAAGTATGGCAAAAGAATACACAAGAAAAATAGTGCTTGAAAATGGCACAGAATTTTACGGATACGGTTTTGGGGCAAATATAAAAGCGATAAATGAAATCGTGTTTAACACATCAATGGTTGGATATCAGGAGGTTATATCTGATCCATCTTACACAGGGCAAATGGTGTGTATGACTTACCCTTTAATAGGAAACTACGGAATGAATGAAGACGATTATGAAACAAGAATTCCAACAATGGGAGGATTAATCGTTCGTGAATATAATGATATCCCTTCAAACTTTAGATACACAAAAACTCTAAGCGAAGTACTTGAAGAAAATAATATTCCAGCAATCTGGGGAATAGACACAAGAAAGCTAACTAGGATTATAAGAAATGAAGGCAGTCAAAAAGTTATGATAACTGATGCAAATATGCCTTTAGAAGAAGCATTAAAAGAAATAAAAGCCTACACAGTTCCAAACGATGTGGTTAAAAAAGTTAGCTGTAAAAAAGTTTGGTATTCAAGAACTCCAAATCATAAATACGATGTTGTGGCTATAGATTGCGGAATTAAATTAAATATAATTAGAAGTTTAAATAAAAAAGGCTGTAACGTTATAATAGTGCCTTATAATACTGATGCACAAACTATTTTAGCAATGCGCCCAGACGGGGTTTTCCTATCAAACGGCCCTGGTAATCCAGAAGATGTAACAGAGGTTATACAAACAGTTAAAGAATTAAAAGGAAAACTTCCTATTTTCGGAATTTGCCTTGGGCATCAAATGGTTTCTTTAGCATATGGAGCAAAAACATATAAATTAAAATTTGGCCATAGAGGAGCAAACCACCCAGTTAAAAATTTAAAAAATGGAAAAGTTGAAATCACTAGCCAAAACCACTCTTATGCAGTTGATCCAAAATCAGTTGTGGGAACAGGCCTTGAAATAACGCATATAAATATTTTAGATAACACAGCCGAGGGCGTTGAATGTAAAAAAGATAGAATTTTCTCAGTTCAATATCATCCAGAGAGTGCACCAGGTCCTCAAGATAGCGAATATTTATTTGATGAATTTATAAACTTAATGGAAAAGGAGGCAAAATAGATGCCAAAAAGAAATGATATAAAAAAGATACTAGTTATCGGTTCGGGTCCTATTGTTATAGGGCAAGCAGCAGAGTTTGACTATGCCGGCACTCAAGCCTGCCTTGCTTTAAAAGAGGAAGGATATGAAGTTGTTTTAATAAATTCAAATCCTGCAACTATTATGACAGATACAAATATTGCCCATAAAGTTTATATGGAGCCGTTATCTTTAGAATATGTAGCAAAAATTATTCGCTTTGAGCGCCCTGATGCAATATTGCCAAGCTTAGGTGGGCAAACAGGATTAAATTTAGCTGTTCAATTAGCTGAAAAAGGAATACTAGAAGAATGTGGCGTTGAAATACTAGGAACATCATTTGATAGTATAAAAAGAGCAGAAGATAGAGAATTATTTAAAGAATTATGCCAAAGTTTAAATGAGCCAGTTATGCCTTCTGATATTGCAACAACAAGAGAAGAGGCATTAAAGATTGCAAGAGAAATTGGCTACCCAGTTATACTGCGCCCAGCTTACACATTAGGTGGCACTGGTGGTGGATTTGCTGAAAATGATGAGGAATTATTGGCAGTTTCTCAATCTGCTTTGGACTTATCTCCAGTAACTCAAGTGCTAGTTGAAAAATCAATTAAAGGCTATAAAGAAATTGAATATGAAGTAATGCGAGATGCAAATGACACAGCGATAACTATCTGTAATATGGAAAATATTGATCCAGTTGGTATTCACACAGGGGATAGTATTGTTGTAGCGCCTAGCCAAACTTTAACAAATAAAGAATATCAAATCCTAAGAGATTCAGCTTTAAAAATTATAAGAGAATTAAAAATCGAGGGTGGATGTAATGTTCAATTTGCACTTGATCCACATTCATTTAATTATTATTTAATAGAAGTGAATCCTAGAGTTTCTCGCTCATCTGCTTTAGCTAGTAAGGCTAGTGGATATCCAATCGCTAGAGTTTCAGCAAAAATTGCTATTGGTATGCACTTGGATGAAATTCAAATTGCAAATACTCCAGCGAGCTTTGAGCCAGCTTTAGATTATGTTGTTTCTAAAATTGCACGTTTTCCATTTGATAAATTTGAAGATGCTTCAAACAAACTTTCAACTCAAATGAAAGCAACAGGCGAAGTTATGAGTATAGGAAGAACAATTGAAGAATCTTTATTAAAGGCAGTTCGCTCATTGGAGATAGGAGTTTGCCATATTCATTCTAAAAAGTTTGATGATATGCAAACAGATTCTATTTTAGAATACATTAAAGATGGCACAGATGATAGATTGTTTGCAATTGCTGAATTAATAAGACGTGATTTAGCATTAAATCTAATTTATAACAAAACAAAAATAGATTTCTTCTTCTTAGAAAAATTAAAAAATATAGTTGTGTTTGAAAAAGAAATTAAAGAAAATCCATTAGATTTAGATGTTTTAAAACAAGCAAAAGCTATGGGCTTTTCAGATAAATTCATTTCACAAATTTGGAATAAGACTGAAAATGAAATTTATTTAATAAGAAAAGAAAATAATATATTCCCAGTTTATAAAATGATAGACACTTGCGCGAGCGAGTTTGATTCATATGTTCCATATTTCTATGCAACTTATGAAGATGAAAATGAATCAATTGTTTCAGATAAAGAAAAAATTATCGTGCTAGGTTCAGGCCCTATTCGTATAGGTCAAGGTGTTGAATTTGACTATTCAACAGTTCATGCTATATGGTCTATTCAAGAAGCTGGCTACGAGGCAATTATTATTAATAATAACCCAGAAACAGTTTCAACAGATTACACAACTTCAGATAAATTATATTTTGAGCCACTATGCGTTGAAGATGTTATGAATATTATTGATTATGAAAAACCAAAAGGGGTTATCGTTTCACTAGGCGGTCAAACTGCTATAAATTTAGCTGGTGCACTAGATGAATTAGGCGTTAACATAATCGGAACAGATGTTACTGCCATTAATAATGCTGAAAACAGAGATACATTTGAAAAAATTATGACAAGCCTTGGCATACCACAGCCAAAAGGCAAAGCAGTTACAAATATTGAAGATGGTGTAAAAGTTGCCAATGAAATAGGATATCCTGTGTTAGTTCGCCCAAGCTTTGTTTTAGGTGGTAGGGCTATGCAGATAGTAGGCGATGATGTAGCGCTAAGAAAATATCTATCAACTGCAGTTGAAATAGATGTAAATCAGCCAGTTTTAGTTGATAAATACATCATGGGTAAAGAATTAGAAACAGATGCAATCTGCGATGGTAAAGATGTGTTTATACCAGGAATTATGGAGCACGTTGAAAGAACTGGTGTTCACTCAGGTGATAGTATATCAGTTTATCCAACATTCTCTGTTTCAAATGAAGTTAAAGAAAAAATAATAGAATACACTATAAAATTAGGGCTAGGAATAGGCATTAAAGGCTTATTTAATATCCAATTTATAGTTGATGAAAATAATCATGTGTCTATAATCGAAGTAAATCCTCGTTCATCAAGAACAGTTCCGTTTTTATCAAAAGCAACAGGAATTCCAATGG
>CAZVOQ010000151.1:0-4704 GCA_964628475.1 uncultured Oscillospiraceae bacterium
ATACTTTAAAAAAATTAATAAATATTAAAACTAAGTTTGATTTTTAATTCTAAACGTAGTATAATATCAAAGTATATGAATTATATATTATACAAAAGGAGGCTAGCATGGGCAGGATTAAAGAGCTTTGGGATTTCACGGTTGAAAAAACTATTTATGAAAAAGAAAGCATATATACTTGTAAAAAAGAAATAGATGAAAATAACACCTTAATACTTCAAACAATGCTGTTTGCTGTATCTATAATTCTTGCAGTTAACTTTTTAGATTATTCGGTATCTTCAATTATTTTAAAAATGCCTATTCCAAGCATATCATGGATATATTTAGGTGCTATGATTTTAGCATTAGGAATATTTGTTTATATTAAATTTATATCTAGTAAATATATTATACAAATGACGTATTTAGTTTATATTTTAGCTTTTTTATACTCATTTTTGATATGTGTGTCTGTGAGTGATAACGTAACGGTAACCTTTTTGCTTATCCTATTTATGGTTTCAACTTTATATATTGATTATGGGTGGCGAATACACTTATTTATGACAATAGCTACACTGACTTACACAAACATAATTGTTCCCTTAAAAGATGTAAGTGTTCAAGAAAGTGAGATTGAAAATGCCTATACAGTGTTATTTTTACTGTTTATAATCGGAACAATAGCAAGAAATTCAAGGCTAGAAGCTTTTCGCACAAAAGATTTACTTAGAAAGTATGCCTATGTAGATCAGCTAACAGGCGTAAATAATAGAAGAAAATTATTTGAAGTTTTTGCTGAAATCCAAAAAGATGGTATTAAAAATGATATAACTGCAGTAGCCCTTTTAGATATTGATAATTTTAAATTATATAACGACACTTATGGACATGGAGCAGGAGATGATGTTTTAAGGCAGGTAGGGAAAAGTTTTAATGAGCTTTCTGAAAAAGGAGAAATTTCTTGTTATAGATATGGTGGAGAAGAATTTGCAATACTATATAAAAATATAAATGAAGAAAAAATTAATGAATATACAGATAATATTATGCAAGTAATTAGAAATTTAGAAATTGAACATTCAAGTTCTATGCATAATATAGTAACAGTGAGTATAGGTGTTGCATTAATGCTTGAAAATGCTCAGCCAAAGTTTGAAAGAGCGTTAAGTATTGCTGATAAAGCATTATATAAAGCAAAAGATTCTGGAAGAAATAAAAAAGAAGTGTTTAATTATTATGATGAAACACATATAAACGACTTTTCAAAAGTGCGTCAACGTGATGCATAATTAAGCGAATTAGATTAAAAAAAGATATGAAAAATCATATCTTTTTTTTAATACTAAAATTTATTAATATATTGTTTTTGATGAATTTAGTATATAAGTATTTATAATAAAAAATATTTTTAATTGCATAAATAAACAATTTAAGGTAAAATCTATTTAAATGAGTTTGAATGAAAAAGATAAGAAAGTGAGTTTTTATATGAAGGAATTATGGCTGTTATTTATCACCTTTGCTCGCATTGGTGGTTTCACTTTTGGGGGTGGGTATGCAATGCTCCCTATTTTGCAAAGGGAGGTAGTGTCAAAATATAAGTGGGTAACTTCTGAGGAATTAATGGATTACTACGCAATAGGGCAGTGCACACCTGGGATTATAGCAATAAATACAGCAACATTTATAGGGCATAAACAAAAGGGAGTAATAGGTGGTATTTTTGCAACGTTAGGTATGGTTGCTCCATCTTTAGTTATGATTACAATTATATCTGCTTTTTTAGAGCATTTTTTAGATTACCAAATCGTAACATCTGCACTTGCAGGCATACAAGTTTGCGTTTGTGCACTTGTTTTACAGGCAGTTATATCATTAGGTAAAAAATCTGTAAAAGATAAGCTGAGTATAATTATATTTATAATAACTTTAGCTGTTTCTCTTTTTACTGCGATTTCTACGGCAATTATAGTTATTATAGTAGGAATAATTGGAGCATTAGTTTCTTTTAAAAGCGAGGTGAATAGATAATGATATATATTTTATTATTCGTAGAATTTTTTAAAATTGGATTATTTTCTATTGGCGGTGGCCTTGCAACTCTGCCTTTTTTATATGAATTAACAAGTAAATACGATTGGATTACAACACAAGATATATCAACTATGATAGCTATTTCAGAATCTACTCCAGGGCCTATGGGCGTTAATATGGCAACATATGTAGGCTACACGACATCGGGCGTTTTAGGTGGAATTATTGCAACGCTAGGGCTTGTTGCCCCATCAATTATAATAATTGTTATAGTTGCATCAATCCTGCAAAGATTCAAAGAATCTGCAATTATTCAAGGCATATTTAAATGGATAAGGCCAGCTTCAACTGCTTTGATTGCATCGGCATTTATCACCATTGCACAAAATACCTTATTCAAAAGCTTTGAATTTCAAGTGGAAGACTTAGTGAAAACGGCGATAGCTATTTTGCTGTTTGTATTGATAATGAAATATAAAAAGCACCCTATTTTATACATTGTTTTTTCAGCAGTGGTAGGGATTGCTTTAAAATTATAAGTGACGTGTTAAAAAAACTTTATAATAGATAAAATACAAGGGTGGAAGTATATTTCTACCCTTGTATTTTTTATAAATTTCATTAATAATTATATATTGATAACGCCTAGAGGTAAGTCTTTTTTTATTAGATTTCCAGCATCACCTTTTATTCTAAAGGCACTGCGTTTTTTATCGGCTTTAATTATACTATATTTTCCGTCAATCTCAACTAGTGCTGTTAAATCTTCAAGGGCGATGGCTGTTGTGTTCATTTTATTTATCATATTATCAAATTCAATAGCATTTTCATTATTATAATGCACACAGTGTGCAAAATTTAATATACCTAATCCATTAGTTATATCAAAATGATTTTTCGTATCAGTGTGAGAATCTAAAATAGCACTACATCCCCAATTAAACCAGCAAATTGAGCCAGCACTAAGCCCTGATAAAACTATGCCTTTTTCATAAGCTAATTTTAAATAGATATCAATATTATGCTTTTGCCATATATCCATCATCCTTTTAGTGTTACCACCACCGACATATATTATATCAGCACTTAAAATTTTGTCTTTGATTTGCTTATCTGATAGATTTTCATTTATTAAACATAGGCTATCAACTGTGCATTTTAAAGCTGTGAAATACTTGATTATAAATTCAATATAGCCTTTTGCATCATTTGAAGCTGTTGAAATAAATAAAATTTTAGGATTAGTTTTATTTGATAAACTAATAATAAATTTATCAATAAAAAGAGTTTCGTTTTTTGAAATTTCGCCACCACCAATAGCAACTATCTTTCCCATTCCATTCTCCTTAATTTAAGCTATCAAATAATTCTTTGAATTTTGGAATTGAGCGAAGAATTTTTTCGGTTGGCATACAAAATGCCATGCGAACAAATCCAGGAGCGCCAAAGCCAGAACCTGGCACTAAAAGTATATCAAATTCACGAGCTAAATTGCTAAATTCAATATCATCGCCATTTGGACAACGCATAAAAAAGTAGAACGCTCCTTGTGGCATTGCGTATTCATATCCTATTTTACCAAGCTCTTTAGCTAGCACATTAGCGTTTGTTTCATAAATAGAAATATCAGAAACAGCCTTAGTATTAAGCGAAATAACATGCTGAAAAAGACTAGGAGCATTAACATAGCCCAGTGCTCGCCCAGCGCCCATAACAGCTGCATAAACATCTTCATTATTGCATACCTGTTCTGGAACTAGCACATAGCCTAGACGCTCGCCAGGAAGAGATAATGATTTACTATAAGAGTAGCAAACGATAGTGTTTTTATAAAAATTAGGAACCCAAGGCACCTCTGTTTTGCTAAAAGCAATCTCACGATATGGCTCATCCGCAACTAAATAAATACTATTACCATACTCAGCTGATTTTTTATCTAATAAGTCAGAAAGTTTTTGGATAGTTTCTTTAGAGTATATAACTCCAGTTGGGTTATTAGGTGAATTTATGATAAGTAGTTTTGTGTTTTCGTTTATTGATTTTTCGAGTTCTTCAAAATTGATTTGGAAATTTTTATAATCAGGTGGCACAATATTAATTTTTGCACCAGTAGATTTTGCAAACACAGTGTATTCAGGAAAATATGGCGCAATCAGAACTATTTCATCATTTTCACATATAAGCGCACAAAGTGTTGCAGTTATAGCAGCAGCAGCGCCTGCTGTAATATATAATGTATCAGGGCTATAATTTGTTTTAAACTTATCGTTTATCTCTTTAATAATTCGAGTTCTAACTTTTATATCACCTTGAGCTTGAGTATAAAGATGTATGGCTGAATCTTCTTGTAATAATTTTATTGCAGTTTCGTTAATACAATCAGGCGATGGCACTGTTGGATTTCCAAGAGAGAAATCGAATACGTTATCTTCGCCAATTTCAGCAGCACGCTTTTTTCCAAATTCAAAAAGTTCACGAATTACTGAGCGAGATGTGCCAAGGTTTCTATAATTTTCGTTTACCATGTTTATTCCTCCAAGTTGTAATTATTTAATTGTAGCATATTTTATAAGATAATAAAATAGGATATTGCAATTTTAATTTGCAATATCCTTTAATATTATAATTTATTAACCACCATAACAGCATCACGAGCAATCATAACTTCTTCATTTGTTTGAACAA
>CAZVOQ010000152.1:0-4673 GCA_964628475.1 uncultured Oscillospiraceae bacterium
TAATATTTCATCTGAAGTTTTAACGTTGCCAGTGGATTTAAATTTTATTTTGATAATCATTTCTCTTTTTTCTAATTTTTTACCAGTCATTAAATAAAAAGGCACGTTTTCCCATCTTTGGTTATCAATAAATAGCTTTAAAAATGCAAATGTTTCAGTTTGCGAATTTTCTAAAACTCCATCTTCTAATAAATACCCATCATATTGTGCCAAAACAAGGCTTGCTTTTATATCAATGTTTTCTATTAATCTTAAACTATTTAAAGCTTCTATTTGCTTTAATTTTAAATCAGATTTATCTTTTGGCTCTTCTAATGCAATAATACTTAATATTTGAAACAAATGATTTTGAACCATATCTTGTAATGCCCCAGCTTTATCATAGTATCCTGCACGTGTTTCTACTCCAACTTCTTCACTTGCCATTATTTGAACGCTTTCAATTGAATTATTATCCCAACAATTTTTAAAAATTTGATTTGAAAATCTAATCGTTAGAATATTTCTAACCATCTCTTTTCCAAGATAATGATCTATTCTATAAACATTCTCTTTACCAAAGCATTTTTCTAATTTTTCATTTAGAAGTTTTGCTTCTTTAAGTGTTTTACCAAAAGGTTTTTCTATAACTATTTTTGTTTTCCCAAGGCAGTTTAATCTTAAAATCCCATCACTAATAACTCCAAAAAATCTTGGCGCTACTGCATAATAAAAAACATTTTCTGTATAAGCATTATTACAAAAATATGATGATAATTCATCATATTTTTCTAAATTTGTAAAATCCATTTTAAAATATTCAATTAATTTTATAAATTCATTAAAAACATCTTCATTATAATCTAATCTACTATATTTTTCAGTCCACGACTTTATTACATCAACATAGCTAGATGTGTCATAATCTCGTCTGCCTATAATTAAAATTTTATCTTCTTTTGAAATTTTGCCTCGAACATAAAGATTATAAAAAGCAGGAATTAATTTTCTATAAGCTAAATCCCCAGTTCCACCAAATATCGTAAGGTTTCTAGTTTTCATCCCAATCATAATGAATAACTCCTTCCTCATCAATCCTACTAAATGTATGTGCGCCAAAGAAATCTCTTTGTGCTGCAATTAAATTTGCTCCTAGTAAACTAGAATTTAATTGATCTAAATAAGTCAGTGCCGCTGCTATTGACGGAGTTGGTATTTTTGTTTTAATTGATTTAATTACAACATTTCTTAAATTATCTACATTTTCACTAACTATTTTCAGTATATCATCGTGTAACAAAAAATTATCTGCTTTTTTATTGCTTTGATAAGTTTTCATTAGTAGTTCTAATAATTCGGCTTGAATAATACATCCTGCTCTAAATATTGCTGCTATTTTTGAAAGATTTAAATCCCACCCATACATTTCTGATGCATTTGCCATTTGCGAAAATCCTTGTGCATAAGCAACTAATTTTGCTAAATAATACGCTGATTTCACTTCATCTTTATTAAATTCTTGTTTTACATCATATTGTGAATTTATTTTATTATTTAAATAACTTCTTTCTTTGTTCATATTTGAGGTAAATCTTGCATTTAAAGAAGCCTCAATAGTTGAAACATTTTGCATTTGATTAATTGCTTCAATACAAGTCCACTTACCAGTTCCTTTTTGGCTTACTGTATCTTTAATCATATCAATCAAATCATTTTGTGTTTTATAATCTTTTGTTTTTAATATTTTATAAGTTATTTCTAATAGATAACTTTTAGATTCGCCCTCATTTAATTCTTTAAAAAAATCCGACATTTCTTCATTAGATAAATTATAAGATTTTTTTAGTATTAAATATAATTCAGATATTATTTGCATATCTGCATATTCTATTCCATTATGAACCATTTTAACATAGTGTCCCGCGCCATTTTCTCCTATATATTCACAGCAATTTTCATTATTTTTTTTCGCTGAAATTTTATCTAAAAATGGCTTTATTAAATTATAACTCTCTTTATTTCCGCCTGGCATAATGCTAGGGCCAAGTAGTGCTCCTTTTTCTCCGCCTGAAACGCCCACACCATAAAATTTAATATTCTTTTTAGCTAAATACTCTTCTCTTCTAATTGTATCTTTAAAATATGAATTACCAGCGTCCATAATTATATCGCCATCATCTAAAAATTCTAATAACTTTTCAATAAATTCATCTACAACATTTCCTGCCGGTAGCATAAGAATAATTTTTCTTGGTTTTTGCAATGATTCTACAAAATCGTATAAATTCTCACACGCTAAAAAGCCTTTGTTCTCATCCTGCATTTTTTTTGCAATTTCAAAATTTCTATTATAGCCTGAAACTAAAAAGCCATTATTATATATATTTTGTGCTAATGCTTTTCCCATTACCCCAAGGCCTGCTACCCCAATTTGATTTTTCATAATTCACCCCACATCTTTCTTTATAATGTAATAAACGAAACACCCTCTGGAATTATTATTTTCCCAGTTTTGTTTTCTATTATTCCATTAATAATTTTATAAGATATAACTTCATCGCTATTCATTCCTGAAACTAATAGATATTCATCATTAAATATATTTAAAATATCTCTTGGATGGTCAGTTGTAAGTTTAAAATTTTGTAAAATCTTCATATCGTTACTTGAAATATCTAATATTAAAATTGTGTTAACACCTCTAACAGAAATATATATCTTATTATTATCATTGCTTAATCTAATAGCTGCCCCTGATGGATTTTTTTCAAATTCATCTGTTAAACGAATTGATTTTTTAATATTAAAATCATTGTCTAAATCCATCATTAACACTTCACAAGATAACTCGCAAACTAAATAGAGATATCTATTATCTTTTGATAAAACAGCATGTCGTGGACCTTGACCATCTTTAGTTTTTATTTCGTTTAGTATATTAAGATTTTTATCTAAAATTACTATTTTATCTAGTAATAAGCAAGGCACTATTAACTTATCTTTATATTCGCACACCATATGTGCACCTGCTAATTCTTTTATTATCACTTTATTAATAAGTTCTATATTTATATTATTTTCTCTATCTTTTTTATACGATAATTTTGAAACTTGCCCTGTGCGATAATTTGCAGTGTATATATACTTATCAATAACAGTTATATAGCTAGAAACAATATTTTCAAATAATAACTCGGATATAATTTCGCCTTTTTTATTTATAACTGCAACACCTGATTTATCCCCTTTTGTAAACACTGAAAAAATTAAATTATCATAATAACATAAATATTTTGAATCTTTAATCTCGCAAAACAAATTAACATTTGAAAGATGCCCATTATTATCAGCATTGAATTTATAAATACCTTTACTATCTCGCTTTGAATATGTGCCTATTAAAACTTCCATACATTACCTCTTGTAAAAAACAAATTAAAGCCATAACTAAAGCTTTATTATCGCTTTAGTCATAGCTTTATTATTTAAAATTCTTTTGTTAGCATATAATACATTAATTTAACGCCATACCCAGTTGCACCTGGCTCTGTGTATGTTTTTGCAGTATCACTCCAAGCCATACCAGCTATATCAACGTGAACCCACGCTTTTTCATTGATAAATTTTTCAAGAAAAGCCGCTGCTGTTATCGTTCCGCCTCCTTTAATATTCCCTAAATTTTTATAGTCTGCTTTTAGAGATTTTAAAGAATCACGATACTCATCAAATAATGGCATTCTTGCCACCTTCTCGCCACTTTTAGCTGAGCCAATTTCTAATTGATTATATAATTCATCATTATTAGAAACAATAGCTGAACAAATTCCTCCAAATGTATTTGCAGCCCCAGTTAAAGTTGCCATATCAAATATTTTTTCAACTTCTTCTTTTTGAGAAATATAATATAACGCATCTGCTAAAATTAATCTTCCTTCTGCATCTGTATTAGCTATTTCAACAGTTTTTTGTGCTAAAGACGTTACAACTGCACCTGGTAGTATTGCTGTTTCGCCAATTAAATTTTCAGATAATGGAATTACTGCGTAAATATTTTCTTTTAACTTATTTTTTGCAATAGCCGTTATAGCTCCAAGCATTGCAGCACCACCAGCCATATCTGTGTGCATATTTGCAATTCCAGGGTATGATTTTAAGCAGTACCCACCTGAATCAAATGTTAAGCCTTTACCAACTAATGCTGTGTATGGTGCATCGCCATTTCCATTATATTTCATCACAACCATGCAAGGCTTGTTTTCACTACTTTCTCCAACTGCTAAAATTAATCCCGCCTTCATTTTTTGCAATTTATTATATGTAATAATATCAGCTTCAAAATCATTTTCTTTTGCAACTTCTTTTGCTATTTTTGCAAAAGCTTCAGGATACATATCATTGCAAGGTGCATTAACTAATTTAATAGCTAAATTAACTCCATCAGCAATATTCGTTCCATAATCTAATTTTTCTTGCCCGTTTTCCACTTCGCTTGCAGTAAACACACAAACATTAAATTCTTTTTCCTCTTCAACTCCAGTTTTACAAACGCTATCTTTAAATGTTACCATTGTAAACACTTCTGAAAATAGTATTAACACTTTTTTAGTTAATTCTTCATCTTCTTTATTAAAATCAATATATACAGCGATATCTTTTGATTTATTATTTTTAATTTCTTTAACTGCTTTTGCTAC
>CAZVOQ010000153.1:0-4587 GCA_964628475.1 uncultured Oscillospiraceae bacterium
GCCTCTCTTGAACCAGTTGTTAGCTGTAAATCTTCTGCTAAAAGTGGCTCACCATAGCAAACCCTAACTTTTTGGAAAAAATGAATTTTATCATCTTTATTCGGATAAATAACTCTGCAAGGAATTATATCTGCACCAGTTTGGCCAGCTATCATAAAAATTCCTGATTTTAATTTTAGCATTTCATTGCTTTTGCCTCTTGTTCCCTCTGGGAAAATAAGCATCCCTCTGCCTGATTTAATATCATTAATAGCTTTATTAATAGCTGTTTTATCGCCTGTCCCTCTTTCAACTGGAAAAACTCCAAGAGAGGAGAAAAACCAAGCAAGTATTGGATTTTTAAATAATTCAGCCTTGCCCATAACTGCAAATTTTTTACCATAACCATACGGCATAACCATAAAAATTGGATCTATTATAGTTAAATGATTTGAACATAGTATGTATGGTCTGCCATTTTTTTTATATTGTCTAATATAGTGTGCATTTTTATGTTTGAAATTATAAATAATTTTAAACACCACTAAAACTAAACTTAGCATAAATATATAAACCATATTTATATCCCTGCCTTTTCTTTTATTATATTTATTATTTTTTCTAAAACTTCATCAATTGTGTTGTTATCAGTTACAACTTCAATAGCATCTTCGGCTTTTTTTAAAGGAGCCTCTTTTCTATTTATATCATTGTAATCTCTTTTATTTATATCTTCTAAAATATCTAAAAATTCAACCTTTTCGCCTTTTAATTCAAGCTCTAGCATTCTTCTTTTAGCTCTTATTTCTGGGCTAGCTACCATAAATATTTTAACTGTGGCATCTGGCAAAACAACTGTTCCTATATCTCTGCCATCCATTAAAACGCTGTTTTCATTTGCTATTTCTCTTTGAGTGTCCAGTAAAAATTCTCTAACTTTTTTATAAGCCGAAACCTTGCTTGTGGCAAGAGACACCCTATTTTCTCTTATTAAATCTGATACATCTTTTTTATTTAATAAAACTTTTTGTGTGCCGTTTTTATATTCAATATCAATATTAATATTATCTAAATTTTTACAAACGGATATTTCTTCTTCCACATTTATATTATTTTCTAGCATATACAAAGCAATTGAGCGATATAAAGCGCCTGTATCAAGATAGATTATCCCTAGTTTTTCTGCTAATAATTTTGCAATACTACTTTTGCCTGCGCCACTTGGCCCATCAATAGCTACTTGGTATTTCATAGTTGTAAATTTCCTTTTATTTAGTAATTATTTATTATAGAATCTGCTGCAAGATAAGCTGTTGAAAAAGCTATTTGCAAATTATATCCCCCTGTGTAAGCATCGCAATCAATAACTTCTCCTATAAAATAAAGATTTTCTTTTATTTTAGATTGCATATTGCTAGGATTAATTTCTTTTGTAGAAACGCCGCCCGCTGTTATAACAGCGATGTCTAGTTTGTATTTTGATTTTAAATTTATGGTGAAATTTTTTAATAATTTAACTAAAGCTATTCTTTCTTCTTTAGTTATTTGATTAATAGTTTTTTCTTCATCAATACCCCAAAAATCTAAAACAACTGGTATCATTGATTTTGGCAAAAGTTTATCTAGTGAAGATATCGCCTTTTTAGATGCAAATTTTTCAAAATCTTCCCCAACTCGTTTATATAAAACTTCTTCTGATAACGCTGGTTTTAAATCAATTACTGCTGTGTGTTCTTTTATTTTATCATCTTTAATATGGCAAGATGCGCTTAAAACTAAAGGCCCTGTTATCCCAAAATGCGAAAACATCATTTCGCCTTGTTCACTAAACACCTTTTTATTTTTATAAACTATTGATAAATTAACATTTTTTAAAGATAGTCCCATCATTTTTTGGCAGGTATTACCATCTTCAACTAATGGAACTAAGCTTGCAGTAGGCTTAATAACTGTGTGGCCTGCTTCTTTTGCAAATTTATATCCATCACCAGTACTGCCTGTGTTTTTATACGACATACCGCCGGTTGCAACTATAACTTTATCTGCATATAGTTTTTTATTATTTTTTAATTCAACTCCAACAACTTTTTCGCCTTCAAAAATAAGCTTTTGCACTTCATCGTGTATAATTCTAGCGCTACTTGCATGCTTTTCAAGGGCAATTTTTATGTCTAAAGCTTTATCGGAAACAGGAAAAACTCGCCTTCCCCTTTCAGTTTTCAAAGGAACTCCAAGCTCTTTAAATTTATCCATAACCATATAAGGCGGATACTGATATATAGCAGAATACAAAAACTTTGGATTACTCCTAACGTTTTTTAGGATTGTTTCCTCATCGCTATCGTTTGTTAAATTACATCTGCCTTTTCCTGTTATTAATAGTTTTTTTGCTGTAACATCTTGATGCTCTATAATTTTAACCTTATGTCCATTTTCGGCTAAAAATCCAGCACAAAACAGCCCAGATGCACCTGCACCTATTATTATTATTTCCACTTAAAATTAGCCTTCCTTTTTGCATATTATTTTCATCGCACCTTAAATTATACCATATTTTTTAAATTTTAACAACATTTAAGAAAAGCATGTCAATAACTCTAAAAAACTCTTTTTAAATAATCTATTTAAGCATATAGTAATTATATAAACTCTACCAAAAATTCATATAATTGATATTATCCACTACCACAAAATTATGTGATAGCACTTTTTATCTTGCAAATAATATAGCTTTAATTTAAATTTACAATATTGTTTTGCTATTAATAAAAATAATATTAAATATAAATTCTTATAATTGAAATAAAAAAGCCGACATTTTATTCACAATAAATAAAATGTCAGCTTGCTTTTTTTATAGGCAATATCTTTAGCCTATAAATTTTTAATATTAAAGTGCTGCTTTAATTGCATCAATCACTTTAGTGTATTCTTCTTCATTTAAATATGTTTTTGCTGGGTTCATTTCAAATGTTGTTGCCCATTCAAATTCATCTTTATATTTTGGCACTAAGTGAAAATGCAGATGACAACCAGTGTCGCCATAAGCGCCATAGTTGATTTTTTCTGGTGAAAAAGCTTTATGCAGTGCTTTTGCAACTGTATTTACATCTTTAAAAAATAAATCACGTTCGCTATCGCTAATATTAACAATTTCACTAACATGATCTTTGTAAGCTACGATAACACGCCCTTTATGGCTTTGTTCTTTAAATAAATAAACCATCGACACTTCTAAATCACAGATTTTAATTCCGAATTTGTCTAGTAATTCGCCTTCAACGCAGTATGCACAATTATTGTCTTTCATAATTTTTACCATCCTTTTTTATTATCCTTTAAATTTATTTGTATCAGCTTCGCTATTATCGTAGCCGATAGGCAGTATATTTGTAACTTCAACTAAGTTATCTCTTGTCCAATTAGCTGTAGTAGTTTGGATTGTGTAGCCACATCCGTTATCACTCATCCATTCATTAGGCATTTTTTTAGGATATCCAACCATCGCAAGCATTAAAGAAATAACACCCCCATGGCAAACAGCCGCTGCTTCAAAAATTCCATTCTTCATCATATCTTCAAAAATTTCATTTAAAGCACTAACACATCTATTAGCAAAATCTATACTAGATTCTCCACCAACTGGAACATAACCAGAATTTATATCCAGCCACTTAGCATAGTTTTCATTTGATTCCATTAATTCTTTAACGCTTTTTCCCTCAAATTCTCCGAATCTGCATTCCATTAAATCTGCAACTATTTGATATTCACAATCTTTATAAATAATTTCAACTGTTTCTCTAGCTCTTAGCATAGGGCTTGAGTAAATTTTTTCAACTTTTGGATAAGAAAAATCTTCTAATAATCTATATAGTCTTCTAATTCCTTCTTCACAAACAGGGCTATCAACTCCTGCGCCTAGGTAAACACCTTTTATATTCCCCTCTGTTAGTCCATGACGAATTAGGTGTAATTTGTAGTTTTTCATAATATCCTCCAATATTTTATAATAAAAAGTCGTATATTGCTATTTACATTATGTTTTTTTTAGGTTATAATTTACAAACAGTAGTATTTTTAAGGAGAAATAATCACCACATGAATAATTTTAGTAGAATTATCACTCTTTTGAGAAAAGAGCGAAATATCACTCAAAAACAAGCCGCCTTAGACTTAGGTATAAGCCAAGCACTTTTAAGCCATTATGAAAAAGGGCTTCGTGAATGTGGTCTTGATTTTTTAATTAAATTATGCGATTATTACAATGTTTCAAGCGACTATGTCCTTGGAAGAACAGCTGATAGAAACGGTGTTGTCCTTGATGTTTTTGAATTATCAGGCGCCGAGCTTAAAAGCGATAGCAAGTTCACAGGAAGCGTTTTGCCAACTATGAATAAAAGGCTTATTTCTAGCAGTTTAAATATTATTTATGATAAATTATCAAAAGCTAAAAATAAAGAAGTTACCACTTTAGTTAGTAATTTTTTAATGTTAAGCTGTTATAAAATGTTTAGAATGTTATACGTTTCAAACAGACAAAACAGCCTTAGCCTTTTTAATATTTCAGGGCCTTAATATGAGGGATACACCAATGCTGCTTAATTA
>CAZVOQ010000154.1:0-4543 GCA_964628475.1 uncultured Oscillospiraceae bacterium
GAATTATCAACCACAATATTTGGATAATTTTTTGAAAATTCTTTTTTATTGTTTACAAGAACTTCGATTTGCAAACCTCTTTTTCGATATTCAAGATATTCAGAAGTATTTAGTTTATCAAAATCAGCCTGTTTCATGCGAGCAATTCCATAATTATAAATAAGAGCGTCTTTTTCTTCTGTTAAAATTATCTTACCATTATCAATAAATATTATATAATCAGTGATTTTTTCAAGGTCGCTTGATATATGAGATGAAATTAATATAGAATTATTTTCATCCTCAACAAACTCTAAAAATACATCAAGAATCTCTTCTCTAACAACTGGATCAAGCCCAGCAGTAGCCTCATCTAAAATTAAGAGTTTTGCTTTATGAGAAAGCGCAACACATATTGATAATTTCATCGACATACCACGAGAAAATGTTTTAAGTTTTTTATTCGTTGGCAGTTTAAACCTATTTAGAAAATCAAAATAAGCATCTTTATCCCAGTTTTTATAAATATTAGATAAAACTTTTTCTAACTTTATAGCAGTAAGTTCACCAGAAAAATTAATATTATCAAACACTACACCTATATCATTTCTTAATTCAGTATTACTATCTCCCATTTCTTCTCCAAAAAACTTAATCGTGCCACTGTCTTTAGAAATCAAATTAAGAATTGTATTTATAGTAGTGCTTTTTCCCGCACCATTTTTCCCAACAAAGCCTACGATAGCCCCTTTAGGAACATCAATTGAAACATCTTTTAAAGCAAAACTACTATTTTTATAAGTTTTGCATAAGTTTTCTATTTGTAAATTGTAACTCATTTTTATTCCTCCCCATCATAAAATATATTAATTAACTCATGTAGTTTTTCTAAAGGAATTCCATTTGTTTTAGCAACATCAACGGCATTATATAAATGCTGTTCAATTATTTTTTGCTGTTCTTCTTTTATGAAATCTTTATTTTGCGCAGCAACAAAACTACCTCTACCAACTGTTGTTTGTATAAAGCCATCTCTTGATAAATCTTCATAAGCTTTTTGAACGGTGATAACGCTAACGTGTATTGTTTTTGCGAGTGAGCGCATTGAAGGAATAGAATCACCTGTTTTTAATTCGCCACTCATTATCATTGCTTTTATTTGTGAAGTTATTTGTTCATATATCGGCTTACTATTATTATTACTAATTATAATTTCCACACAATACCTCCTTGTAGATTAAATTTAAACTTAGTATACTTAAGTGTACTTAATGTACAAGTACATTATAACATTTAAAATGACGATTGTCAATACTTAATTAAAAAAATTAAAAATATAAAATACTTAAAATATTTTAGCTAAAATTATTGACTTTTATTGTATAGAATGGTAGAATCGTAAACAGTTTGTAAAATAAATGAATGCTAAATAAGCATTTTACTAAGGAATTTAATATATTTAAGGAGAAACACATTGAAAAAAACACTAAAAAGAATTTTAATATCTCTTTTAGTTATTGTAGTAGTTGCAGTATCAGGGGTATTATTAGTTTTTAAAAATGAAATAAAAACAATTAACAGCATAGAAAGAATAGATGATTATAGCTTGCATTTAATGACAGTTAGTAGCGATTATGGTCTTGATGAACTAATAGAGCAAGGTGGAGTTGAAAGTGATAGTGAGTTAGTTAGCTTTGTAATTGATAAGGTTTTAAAAGGCTTACCAGTGGAAATAAATGTTCCAGATTTTGGTTGTTCAACATTTCAAGCTCAAAATGAAGAGAACGAATGGATATTTGCAAGAAACTATGATTTAGGGTATGTTCCAAGTATGATAGTTGTTTGTGAGCCTGAAAATGGATATAAATCTGTTTCTATTGCTAATATGGATGTATTAGGGTATAATACCCCAGATGCACCAAATTCACTAATGCAAAAAGTTATGGCTTTAGCTTCGCCATATCTTCCTATGGATGGAATAAATGAAATGGGGCTTTCTATTGGCGTGTTACTTATTAGAGATGAAGCAACTCATCAAGATTACAGTGATTTAGATTTAACAACAACGACTGCAATAAGATATGTTTTAGATAAAGCTAAAGATGTTGATGAAGCGATAGCACTTTTTGAAAGCTTTGATATGCACTCTTCTTCTAATGCAGCATACCATTTCCAAATTGCAGACGCACAAGGTGATAGTGCAATAATAGAATATATTGGTGATGAAATAAGTGTTATTAAAAAAGGTGGAGAAACACCGATGGCACTCACTAACTTTATTGTTAGCGAGGCGAATTACGGCTTTGGAAAAGGCCATGATAGATATGAAATAATAATTAATGCTTTAGAAGAAAGCAATGGAATTATGAGTGAAGAAGAGGCTATGGATGTGTTAGAATCAGTTAGCCAATACACATATGATCCGCAAACTGAAACTGGCTCTACAACGCAATGGTCGGTAGTTTATAACAACACTGATTTGTCTATGGATATTAGCGTTGGTGGTGATTTTGAAACTATTTATGAATATAATTTTTTTGAAGATGATGCTAATTAAAAGAGTTTAGTTTGTTTATTATCAATAATTTTAAATTTTATTAAAAAGAAGAGTGACGTATAGTGTAATACCTATAAAGAAACTTTGCGAATAAAAAAATACAAGGGAATGGCGAAAGCCATTCCCTTGATTTATATAAAAGCTATGCTTTTAAAGGAGAAATGATAGTTATTTCACTATCAAAAAAATAAAAAATACCGATTTTTAAGGCACATATTGTTAAAGCAAATGAGTGAAAAGGCTTTTATTTATTTTATAAATGCTAAGCTATTCAAGCTTTTGATTTATGAATATTCAGCTGTGCTTTTTATTTAGAAAAAGCATCTTGTTTACTGATTATATCAGTATTTATTATATCTTTGACACTTCATTTATTTATGAGTGCCTTGAAATTCCGATTCTTACTTTTAAGTATATTAAAAAGCATATTAGAATTATATGTTTATATTAAAAGATTAATTTATAGTCCATTTATATAACTTTCATCTTTTGAGATAATAATTTCAAGATTTCCGTTTCTACACCTTAATTCATCTATAAAATCTTTTTCAAAATAGATATCTTTTAATTCCACATCATATCTAAGTTTAAATAGACTACCCATGCTTGTTGTTTTTGCGCTTAAAAGATTATGTTCAAAAGTATATTTGTTCATTACTTCTTCAAAAACTTCGGTATAATTTAAATTTTCAGGAATTGTAATGTTTAAAATTCTATTGTTTTTATTTGGTTCTCCAAATTCAGATAGGCTAAGTAGCATTGAAAATCCTGATGCAATTATAGCAAATAAAATAGCATAAACTATATATCCCATACCGATAGTAACGCCTGTGCACATAGCAGTGAAAATAGCACTTATTTCTTTTGCAGTGCCAGGAACTGAACGAAATCTAACAAGGCTAAATGCACCAGCAACAGCAACACCCGCTCCAACATTACCATTCACCATTATAATTACAATAGCAATAGCAAGAGGCAATACAGCAAGACTCAAAACAAAGCCTTTAGTGCATTTAGTTTTATGGGAATACATTCTTGCCATTATAATTCCCACAGTTATCGAAGTTAAAACACAGATAACAAAATGTGAAATTTGAATAGGTGAAACCGTTTGAGTAGTATTAAATATTGAATTGAAAAATAAATTAAGCATTGGCGTAAATCTCCTTAGTTTTATGAATTAGTTGAGGTAGTAAATAGGTATTAAAGGCTGTTCCGTATTTTGAAAATGATGTTTTATAAATTTCATTTTCATTTAAAAATTGTATTAGCCAAAATGGTAGTCCTTGAGCAGTTTTCACTTCTAAAAGAACATAATTATCTTCTAAAATTTGAGTATCTTTTTTGCTATCAAAAAGGGAAATATCCTTATCACGCATTTTGATATTAAAATCAAAAGTCATTCTGAAATTTTCATCTTCTTTTGAGAAAAAAGCTTCTCGCTCATAAGAAAGATAAACTCTAGGCTTTAATAAATTATCATAGCTATCAATGAAATAATCTATCTCTTTATGAATTTGAGAATCTGCGTTTATTTTTTCGCCATCTAATAAATATAATAAGGCATTTTCTTGGCTATCAGAAATTCTTCTTTTGTAAACAACACCATCATATTTCTTTTTTAGTTCAATAAATGCAAGGTTTTCATCATTTGGCTCTCCATAAATTCTCAGTCTTAGTTTTTCTTTGTAATTAGGTTTTTCAAGAGAAAATCTAATCACTCGGTAGTCATCTGTGTCAAAATAAATATTTGAAATCTTATGTCTTTTATAAGAATCTAGCTCCATTTTATCTTTCATAAAATCAAGTAATTTAATATATTGCTCTTTAGTTAATTTATATTTTAACTCATAGCGTTTAAAAACAGATTGCATAGTCATATTCGTTCTCCTTTTTGTGGGTTATATTTAATTAATGCACGAAATTGGTATTTTATTGCAATTAAAAAATAATTAAACAAATATATGTGATTTTATCGTTTACAAAAAAGCAAGCTGTTAAAAAAGT
>CAZVOQ010000155.1:0-4412 GCA_964628475.1 uncultured Oscillospiraceae bacterium
GGGATTCATCCAGAAAAAGTTACAGCGGATAATGTGGCAAGATTTAAAAGCCAATTAAAAGCTATTGGGCTTTCTTTTGACTGGGATAGAGAAATAAACACAACTGATAAAGATTATTATCGCTGGACACAGTGGATATTTCTACAACTATTTAAACATGGGCTTGCTTATAAAAATGAAATGGCTGTAAACTGGTGTACAAGCTGTAAGGTTGTTTTAGCAAACGAGGAAGTTGTTAATGGTGTTTGCGAGAGATGTAATGGCGAAGTTACAAGAAAAGTTAAAAGCCAGTGGATATTAAAAATCACAGAGTATGCAGATAAATTAGTTGATGATTTAAGCGATGTTGATTTTATTGATAGAGTTGTTGCACAACAAACAAACTGGATTGGCAGAAGTACAGGCATGCAAGTGAAGTTTAACACAACACAAAATGACATCCTAGAAGTATACACAACTCGTCCAGACACAATTTATGGCGCAACATATATGGTTATCTCTCCAGAACATAAAATCTTAGAAAAATGGAAAAATTCTATTTCAAACTATGATGAATTAATGGAATATGCACAAGTTGCTGCTAAAAAATCAGATTTAGAAAGAACAGAGCTTTCAAAAGAGAAAACAGGCGTTGAAATAAAAGGCGTTAAAGCTATTAATCCAGCTACTAATGAAGAAATTTCAATATTTATTTCAGATTATGTTCTTGCAACATACGGAACGGGCGCTATAATGGCTGTTCCAGGGCATGATGAAAGAGATTGGGAGTTTGCAAAAGCATTTAATCTGCCAATAATAGAAGTTGTGTTAGGTGGAGATATTAAAAAAGCTGCCCACACAGATTCTGCAACTGGAATTATGACAAACTCTGATATTTTAAATGGCTTAAGTGTTCCAGAAGCTAAAATAAAAATAGCTGAATTTTTAAAAGAAAAAGGCCTTGGGGAAGAAAAAACAAACTATAAACTTCGCGACTGGATTTTCTCACGTCAAAGATATTGGGGCGAGCCTATTCCAATGGTGCACTGTGAAAAATGTGGCTGGCAACCAATACCAGAGAGTGAACTTCCATTAGTGTTGCCAGAATTAAGCGATTTTGAGCCTACACAGGAAGGCGAAAGCCCACTAGCAAGATTAACTGATTGGGTTAACACAACTTGCCCTTGCTGTAATGGGGCGGCAAAAAGAGAACCAGATATAATGCCACAATGGGCAGGCTCATCTTGGTATTTTATCCGTTATGTTGATCCAAACTGCACAACAGGTATTGCCTCAAATGAAGAAATGAATTATTGGCTACCAGTTGACTGGTATAATGGTGGTATGGAACATACAACACTTCACTTACTATATTCACGTTTTTGGCATAAGTTTTTATATGATATTGGAGCTGTTCCTTGCAAAGAGCCTTATAAAAAGAGAACAAGCCATGGAATGATTCTAGGTGAAACTGGCGAAAAAATGTCGAAATCTCGTGGAAATGTTGTAAATCCAGATGATATTATAGCAGAATACGGGGCAGATACATTTAGATTATATGAAATGTTTATGGGCGACTTTGAAAAAGCTGCGCCTTGGAGCAATTCATCAATTAAAGGATGTTCAAGATTTTTAGAGAGAACTTGGAATTTATTAGAAATAAAAACTGATGAAGACGAGTTTTCAAAAGAGTTAGAAGTTGCATTTAATAAAGCGATTAAAAAAGTTGGGGAAGATATAAAAACGCTAGGTTTTAACACTGCTATTGCAACTTTAATGAGCCTTATTAATGATATAACTTCAAAAGGAAGCATAACTGATAAAGAATTTAAAACATTTATCACGATTTTAAATCCTTTTGCACCTCATATAACAGAAGAATTATGGCAACTAGCTGGCTACCAAGGGCAGATAGCAAAAGTTAAATGGCCAGAATTTGATGAAAATAAATGTGTTGATAAAACTGTTGAAATTGCAGTGCAAGTTAATGGCAAGATTAAAGCAAGACTTGTTGTAGAAATAAACTTAGATAAAGACTCTTCTTTAGCTATTGCAAAAGAAGAAACAAGTGTAAAAGATGCAATTACAGGCAAAACAATTGTAAAAGAAATAGTTGTTCCTAATAAACTTGTAAATATTGTTGTTAAATAATAATTTTTTTCTTGACAATGCAAGGTAAAATCAGTATAATTGTTATGTAGTCTTAATTTAGATTAGACGCAAAAATCTAAGCTTTGAAAGCGTAAGGAGTGAATAGTAAATGTCAGAAATCAGAATTAAAGATAATGAATCATTAGATTCAGCACTTCGTCGCTTTAAGCGTTCATGTGCAAAATCAGGCGTTCTTGCAGAAGTTCGTAAACGTGAGCATTATGAAAAACCTTCAGTTAAAAGAAAGAAAAAAGCTGAAGCTGCTCGTAAGCGTAAATTTAAGTAATTAACTTTAAACGAAGCTGTTATTTTAACAGCTTCGTTTTTTGTTGTATAAAAAATCTATTAGCTTATATTTATTATACATATATAAAATTTTATTAGTAAAAAGATAAAGGAATGGCAAAAGCCATTCCTTTGTTTTTTTATAAAAGTTTTGATTAATATATCTTTTTATCAAAATAAATATTGATTTTTTGTGTTTATTAATTTGCAAAGTTTATGTATAGCTATCTTATTATGAACACTTGTTTTCTTTATGAATGTTTAATTATTAAATAGTAAATTTTTATTTTAGAATAAATCAGCTAATAATTTGGCAAGTATTTTAGTGGCGTAGCTTTTATATTTATCAGGAGGATAAATTAAAGATAAGTCAACAAAAATCCCCTCGTTTCCAATCCTTAAATAGCATTCATTATTTTCATTAACTTTGCAGGAATTATATGTGAAAGCAAGACCTAAACCTTGCCTTGCAAGACTAGAGGCGAAAAATGCAGTTAGATTATCATTTAAAATAGGTGGTGATAAATTAGATTGCTTAAATAAATCCCTTGCAACAATCCCTAAAACCTTAGATGGACCAGAAAGTAAAAAAGGAGATGTATGTAAATATTCTGGCTGGATAACCATTCTCTCATCAATAACTTCAACTTTTGGCAGAATGTCATCTTCATTAGAACAAATAATTAAAACTTCATCTCGCATTATATTTTCAACAAAAATACTATTATCATTTTCGCTAGCTGCAATTAAAGCTAAATCCAATTCGCCTTTTGCAATTTTAATTTTCAATTCATGGCTATCTGCTTCATAAATTTTAACTTCGATTTGAGGATATAATGAATTAAATTCTTTTAAAACTTTAGGAAGTAGATACATACCACGATATGTGCTAATTCCAAGCTCAACTTTTCCAGCTCTTAAATATTCGATATCAAGTATTTGATTTTTAACTCTTTTTAAAATCAAATTCATTTCTTTTGCATTTTCAATAAAGATTTCTCCTGCATATGTTGGCCGAACACCATTTGCACCTCGCACAAATAAAACTGTGTTTAACTCATTTTCAATCTTAGATAAAAACTGACTTAAACTAGATTGCGACATAAATAGGCTTTGTGCTGCCTTTGAAATACTGCCCTCTCGCGAAATAGCTAAAATATAATCAAGTTCTTTAATATCCATTATTATAACCATGCCTTTCTTTATGCTTTTTATAAAAAAGCAGTTGCTGTTTTTTATTTCAAATTTAAATTTAGTAGCTGTATTTGTGAAAAATAAACAAAAATAGGAAAAGTATATATAAAATATACATCAAGCCATCGGTTTTACTTATGGCTTATATAGAAATTTACTCACTATTCTTAATACTAAGTCTATTATATAATTAAAATAAGATTAAATCAATAAAAGAATATTGATAAAAGAGAGGAAATTTTTATGTTAGATTTAAAAGGCGTAATTGATATGCACGTTCATACCGATCCTGATTTAAGAAAAAGAAGATATGATGATTTCGAGCTTTGTGATGCAGGTGTTAAAGCAGGGGCAAGAGCAATAGTTATAAAAACTCATCTTGGCACAACTATGAACAGGGCTTATTTAACAAATAGATACAATAAAATAGTTAATGGTGAAAATGATTTTACTATGTTTGGAAGTATCACTTTAAATAAAGCAATAGGCGGCTTAAATCCTTTAGCTGTTGAGAATGCTTTAAAGCTAGGGGCAAAAGTTGTTTGGTTGCCAACTCAAAGTGCAAAAAATCATTTAATGAAAATGAAAAAAAATCCTAATGATGGAATTGATGTGATTGTAAATGGGGAAGTTGTTCCTGAGTTAAAGCAGATATTTGATTTAATAAGAGAATACGATGCTGTTTTAGGCACAGCACATCTATCGCCAAGCGAAGTTTTTATAGCAGTAAAGCAGGCTAGAAAACAAGGCGTTAAAAAAATTGTGGTTACTCATCCTGAATGGTGGGTTGTTGATATGAGTTT
>CAZVOQ010000156.1:0-4401 GCA_964628475.1 uncultured Oscillospiraceae bacterium
TATTTAATTAAAGGAGATAGAAAAATGGCTAAAATAGGCATACAAATGATGAATTTTAGAGAAGTTGTTTTAAAAGACGGCGTTTACAATACTCTAAAAAAACTTAACGAAATAGGGTTTAATGTATTTGAATTATCAATGGTTGCAACGACACCAGAAAATATCAGCGAAATTAAAAGAGCTATTAACGATTTAAATATTGAAATAGGTGCAATGAGTACTGCACTTGTATCTATGCATCCATCTATGGAAGCACTAGACACTCATTTTGAAAAAACTGTTGCAGATTGCAAGGCTTTAAACTGTAATATCCTTCGTATAGGAATACTTCCTTTTAATATTATGGGTGATAAAGCTGCAGCCTTAGAATTTATTAAAAGCTGTGATGAAGCTGCTAAAAAATTAGAAGAACACGGCATTACACTTCATTTCCATTCTCACCATAATGAATTTGCAAAATTTGATGGAAAATACTTAATTGAAACTATGCGTGATGAAACAACTACTTTAGGCTTTGAACTTGATACACACTGGATTCACCGTGGTGGCGAAGTTCCTCAAGAATATATTAAAGGTTTTAAAAACAGAATTAAAGTTTTACACTTAAAAGATTATACTATCGCTGCTCCTGATTTTTCAAGATTTGCACCTGAAACTATTCATCCAGGAAATACAGAATTCGTTTCAGCATATCATGGGATTGTTCATTATGCCCCTGTTGGTGAGGGCTCATTAAGATTTAAAGAAATCATTAATTCAGCTCTTGAAATTGGCGTTGAATACTTCTTTATTGAGCAAGATGACACATACGGACGTGATCCTTATGATTGTATCACTTCTTCATACAACCACCTAGTTGAAATTGGATTTAAAGATTTAATTTAATTAGCATATAAAAAACTGCTACTATCAAAAAATTGATTAGTAGCAGTTTTCATTTGTATATTTTTATTAATAATCAATAATTATTGGCTTTTTAGCGTCAATAATTATTATAATTAAAGCTCAGCATCTATCTATTCATTTCACTTTTTGGTCCATCTGTTGAGTGGTCTTTAATAATATTTAAAACTTCATTTAAATCACTAACAGGTAAATCCCCTGGAACTGTGTTTTTTAAAGATGAGGTTGCATTTCCAAATATCATCGCTTGTTTTGGATCATCATATTTAAGTATTCCATACAATGCCCCTGCAACATATGCATCCCCACTGCCTATTCTATCAATAACATCAATATCTGTGTATGGTTTTTCAAAATAATGTGTATCTGTTTTTGCATGATAAACTATCGATGTGAAGTTATGTTTTCTTGGGCTGATAACAGTTCTTTGAGTTGTTGCAACTATATCAACGCCATATTCATCGCAGTAACTTTTTTGTATTTCTTCCATGCTACCATCTTTTTTAAACATTCTTCTGCTTGTTTCTTCGCTAATAAATAAAATATCAACGTATGGCAGGATTTTTTCAATAGTTTTTTTAGCTTCTTCTTCTGTCCATAAATTTGCACGATAATTTACATCAAAAGAAATTCTAGCTCCACCTTCTTTAAATCTTTTGATTAATTCTATTGCGCTATTTCTTGTATGCTCGCCAATTGCTAAAGTTATTCCACTCACGTGAAATATTTTTGTCCTTGAGTAAACTGTTGGCATAATTTTATCTATATCAACTTTATTAAAAGAGCTATTTTGTCTATCATAGATAATTTTTGGTTTTCTTGGTGCTGCTCCCATTTCATAATAATAAGAGCCAAGACGTGCATTTTCTGAATCATCATATTGCAAACAATCATCAGAAACTCCACTAAAACGGATACGATTTTTAATGAAAATTCCTAAATCATTTTTTGGAACCATACTAATAATGCCTGTGCGCATTCCTAAAAGGGCAACGCCACCTGCAACATTTAATTCTGCACCACCTGCACGAATTTCATAAGAATCACTATCTGTGAATCTAAAATGCCTTGGCGGAGATAATCTTAGCATAACTTCACCAAATCCAACCAAATCAAATTTACTTTTATCAATCATAAATCTATACTTCCTTTCCTCTTTAAAAACTGCCAATTTTTTATTCATCTATTTTACGTTAATAATATCACAAAGATGTTAAAATTAAAAGTGTTTTTTATAAAGTTTATATATTAAAAATCTTTATTGCAATTATTCTAATATTGATTTAAAATAAATTAATAGTATTAATAATAAAAGGATTAAATAAAATGAAAATTATAATTTCACCCGCAAAAAAAATGCAAATAGATTCTGACACCCTTGATTATATCTCTACGCCTTTTTTTAAAAATAAATCTGATACAATAAAGAAAACACTTTTAAAATTATCCTACCAAGAAATTAAAAAACTATGGGGTTGCAATGAGGAAATAGCAAAACTAAATTATCACAGGCTTCATAATCCCACTAAAAATTTAACCCCTGCTATTTTAGCTTATGAGGGAATCCAATATAAATATATGGCAAATAGCGTTTTTGATAAAAATCAATTTGAATATTTAAATAATAATTTATTTATCCTTTCAGGGATGTATGGCGCTTTATCCGCTTTTAATGGTGTTGTTCCTTATCGCCTTGAAATGGGCGCAAAATTAAAAATAGATAATTATAAAAATCTATATGATTTTTGGGGCGAAGATATAGCAAAATTTATAGAAAAAGACACAGATATTATTTTAAATCTTGCCAGTGATGAATATTCAAAATCAGTTAAAAAATATCTTAGTGCCTGCACAAAATTTATCACTGTTAATTTTTGCGAAGAAAAAAACGGCAAACTTATTCAAAAAGCAACCCTTTGCAAGATGGCAAGGGGAGAAATGGTAAGATACCTTGCCGAAAATAATATCACCGATATAGAAAATATAAAAAATTTTACAGGACAAGGATTTATATATTCAAAAATAAATTCAGATGATAATACCTTAGTTTTTATAAAAAAATAAAGAAATGGCAAAATTGCCATTTCTTTTACATAAATATAAATATAAAATAAAGCGTTACAAATGCTGATAAAATATAGTAAAATAATATTAGTTTCTTTTTTAAATCTTTTAAAAATATAAAATGAATCATAATAAAATAAAAGCTAAAAAATATAATATCTAAAAAAGAAAAGCTATATCTTGCGCCAATTAAAATAAACATATCATAAAGATAAATTATTAAAAATGGAGGTAATAAAAGAGATATTAAAGAAATAAAATCTCTAGCTTTAACCTTGCTTTTTCCATTTGCTAAATATACTATATAATAAATTATAAATCCAGCTATACCACCGATAAAATTAAATAACACATCATTAATATCGCTAACGCCATTTCTTAGGATATACTGCATTGTTTCTATAATTAATGTGCTTGAAAGTGAGATAACACTTGCAAAAAATATATTCGGCTTTTTAGTTATTATTCCAAGGATAACGCCTAATGGAATAAAAATAGCAATATTACTTTGAATATCCCAAAAGCCATAATTACTATCAAATAACTCTAATCTAATCTGACGAGTTGTAAAAGGAGATAACATACTACTAGCATCGCCAATTCCAAAATTAATTAGCAAATCATTTATAAACATAAACCTTGTTATGCAAAGCATAATAAGTAAAACCACATATAAAAATGCAACTAATCTAAAATAATTTTTTCTTCTATTTTGATACTTCATTTCTCCCCCTTTAAATTTTAAAATCCAGCTATTATTATAGCTGGATTTTGTGTTTATATTTTGAATTTATGCATTTTGCCAAGAAATATCGCTTGGATTAGCTCTAAAAGTTAATATTTTTTTAACATCACTTTCCTCAATAAATCCCTCGCTTGCAGCCACTTCAACTAGTGCATCAAGATTTGAAAGCGAAATATTTTTAACGTCTGCTTCTTTTAATCTATCAAAGCCTTTTTGCATATTGTAAGTAAAAATCGAAACAATTCCTAGCACTTCACAGCCAGCTTCTCTTAAAACATTAACAACATCAACACAGCTACCACCAGTTGAAATTAAATCTTCCACAACAACAACCTTTGTTCCTTTTTCAGCTTTGCCTTCGATTTGGTTTGTTCTTCCGTGGTCTTTTTTACTGCCTCTAACGTAGCCCATTGGTAAATCCATTTTATCTGCAACGATAGCCGCGTGAGCAATTCCAGCAGTTGAAGTTCCAAAAACAGCTTCGCATTCTGAAAAGTTTTCTTTAATTAAAGTTACTAATCCATTTTCAATATCATCTCTAACTTTTGGAAACGATAGAGTTAATCTGTTATCGCAGTACATCGGGCTTTTAATTCCTGATGCCCAAGTAAACGGATCGTTTGGCTTTAAAAATACAGCTTTAATTTCAAGTAAGTGCTTTGCAATTATTTTTTCCATAATAGTAATAC
>CAZVOQ010000157.1:0-4401 GCA_964628475.1 uncultured Oscillospiraceae bacterium
CTTTAACTATTTTATCCTTATTAATTCTCAAATTAATATTTTTAACTTTTTTTATTTCTAAAATATATTCTATTTCTATATTTTCTTTTTTAACTATTCGTTTTTCAATTTTCATTTCTACCTAAAACTAAACAGCCGAATAAATCGGCTGTTTATATATTTTTATTAAACTTTTATGTCTGCTTTAATTCCAATAATATCTTTATTAGCTTTTAAAATTGGATTAACTACATCTTTTAAGAAACTTTCAACTTGCTCTTTACTTCTACCAACATATTTTTCTGGCTGCAAAAATGCATTTAATTCTTCTAATGTAAATCCAAAGGATTCATCTTGAGAAATTAATTCTAAAAGATTATTTTCTAAGCCTAAAGCTTTAACATTGTGGCTCGCTTGCATTGATAGTTCTCTAATTTTTTCATGTAATTCCTGACGGTCACCGCCTCTTTTAACTGCGTCCATCATAATATTTTCAGTTACCATAAATGGAAGTTCGCTCATTAATCTTTTTAAAATTACTTTTTCATAAACAACTAATCCATCGCAAACATTTAAGCATAAATCTAAAATACCATCAGTAGCTAAAAACGCCTCTGGAATTGAAAGACGCTTATTAGCTGAATCATCTAAAGTTCTTTCAAACCATTGAGTTGCTGTTGTCATCATTGGATTTAAAGCATCAATCATAACAAAACGGCTTAAAGCAGCTATTCTTTCGCTTCTCATTGGATTTCTTTTATATGCCATTGCAGATGAGCCAATTTGATTTTTTTCAAATGGTTCTTCTATTTCTTTTAAATGCTGTAATAATCTAATATCATTGCTCATTTTATGTGCAGTAGCAGCTATACCTGAAAGAATATTAGCAACTTTTGCATCAATTTTTCTTGAATAAGTTTGTCCTGAAACTGGATAGCAATCACTAAAGCCCATTTTTTTAGCTATCATTGGATCAATTTTTTCAATTAAATCGTGGTTGCCATCAAATAATTCTAAAAATGATGCTTGAGTGCCTGTTGTTCCTTTTGAGCCTAGTAATTTAATAGTTGATAACATATAATCGATATCTTCTAAATCAAGGCAGAATTCTTGTAGCCATAAAGCTGCACGCTTACCAACTGTTGTTGGTTGTGCTGGTTGAAAATGAGTAAAAGCAAGGCTTGGCATTGCTTTATATTCATCAGCAAACTTTGCTAAAACACTCATAACATTTATAACTTTAATTCTAACTAATTCTAATGCTTCTTTCATTAAAATAATATCAGTATTATCTCCAACATAGCAAGAAGTTGCACCTAGATGGATAATTCCTTTTGCAGATGGACATTGAACTCCATAAGCATAAACATGGCTCATAACATCGTGTCTTACTTCTTTTTCTCTTTCAATTGCAATTTCAAAATTTATATCATCTTGAAATTCTTTTAATTCATTAATTTGCTCATTAGTTATTGGTAAACCTAGCTCTTTTTCAACTTCAGCAAGGGCAATCCATAATTTTCTCCATGTTTTAAATTTCTTTTCTGGTGAAAAAATGTATTGCATTTCTGCGCTTGCATATCTTTGAGAAAGCGGGCTTACATATTTATTGTTTGACATTAATTTGCTCCTATATAAAATTATTCGTCGAATTCGCCTCTTATATCATCTTTAGGTGGTTCTATTGGATAATTACCATCAAAACACCCTTGACAAATAGAAACAGATGGTGCTAATTCTTTTAATCTTTCAATTTTCAAAAATGCTAGAGTATCTGCGCCTATCATCTGCCTAATTTCATCAACTGTGCGATTGTGTGCAACTAATTGCTCTCTTGATGGAATATCTGTTCCAAAATAGCATGGCCATAAAAATTCTGGTGCACTAGAGCGCATATGCACTTCTTTTGCCCCTGCTTTTCTTAATGAGTCAACTATTTTAGCACTTGTTGTTCCTCTAACTATTGAATCATCAACTAAGATAACTCTTTTATCTTTAACAACTTCTTTTAAAACATTTAGCTTCATTTTTACGCTATCTTGCCTATTTTTTTGCTTTGGCTTTATAAATGTTCTTCCTATGTAGCTATTTTTAACAAATGCAACCCTATATGGAATTCCTGTTTCTAAAGAATATCCCATAGCAGCGCCATTCCCAGACTCGGGAACACCAACTACTATATCAGCATCTACATAAGAATCTTTAGCTAAAAATCTTCCAGCTCTAATTCTTGAATTATAAACACTTTCTCCATCTATATAAGCATCTGGACGTGCAAAGTATATATACTCAAACACGCAGACAGCTTGCTTTTCTTTTGGAATACAGTTTGATTTATCAGAATTAATTTCACCTTTTGAATTTATAGTAACTATTTCGCCTGGCTCGATATCTCTTATAAATTCTGCCCCGATAGTATCTAGTGCACAGCTTTCAGAAACAATAAAAAATGTATCATCACGCTTACCAATACATAAAGGTTTAAATCCATGAGGATCTCTAACACCAATTAATTTTCTAGGTGATTTTATAACTAAAGAATATGCCCCTTTAATTTTTTTCATTGTTTTACTTACTGCTTCTTCAACAGTTGCAGAGTTTACTCTTTCTCTAGCTATAAAATATAAAATAAGCTCTGAGTCGATAGTTGTTTGGAATATAGCACCACTTAATGCTAATTCTTCCCTTAATTCTGCAGTGTTAATTAAATTACCATTATGTGCAAAAGCTAAAGTGCCTTTAATATAATTAATAGCTAAAGGCTGTGCGTTTTCAATAGTTGAGCTGCCCGCAGTTGAGTATCTAACGTGACCTACGCCTAAATTACCTTTTAAAGTAGATAAATTAGTTTCATTAAAAACTTCATTTACTAGCCCCATATTTTTAATAGTACTAACTCTGCATTTTGAAATATTAGTATTTGTAACACTAATTCCAGCACTTTCTTGGCCTCTGTGCTGCATAGTTAATAAACTATAATAAATATCTGCTGCAACATCCCCGCCTGATATATCATAAGCCGCCGCGACAGCACATTCTTCGCTTAATTTATCATCATTGATTTCTAATTGCATTAACTTGTTCATTATTTTTTCAGCCCCAAACGTGATAATACTTCATTATAAGCACCTTCAACATTGCCTAAATCTCTTCTAAAACGGTCTTTATCCATTTTTTCATTAGTGTTTACATCCCATAAACGGCAAGTATCTGGGCTTGTTTCGTCTGCTAAAATTATTTCGCCTTTAAATCTTCCAAATTCAATTTTAAAATCTATAAGCTTTAAATCAGCTTGTAAAAAATATGCTTTTAAAACATCGTTTACTTTAAACGCATAATTTTTAATTATTTCTATTTCTTCCCAGCTAGCAAGTTCTAAAGCTACTGCGAAATGATCATTAATTAATGGATCGCCTAAATCATCGTTTTTATATGAAAATTCTACTGTTGGAGTTTTAAATTCAATTCCTTCTTTAACACCTAATCTTTTTGAAAAGCTACCTGCTGAAACATTACGAATAATAACTTCAAGTGGAACAATTTCAACTCTTTTAACAGCTGTTTCTCTATCATTTAATTCTTTAACTAAGTGAGTAGGAACACCAGCTTCTTCGATTTTTGCAAAAGCATGGTTTGTAATTCTATTATTGATAACACCTTTACCTATAATAGTTCCTTTTTTTTCTCCGTTAAATGCTGTTGCATCATCTTTATATGATACTATAACAACATCTGGATCCTCTGTTGCATAAACTTTCTTTGCTTTGCCTTCATAAATCATTTCTAATTTTTCCATAATTTTAACGTCCCTTTCTCATGTATAAAACTTAATTTCAAGCTGATTTTTTTAATAAAATAAATTTTAAGTAATAACATTTTGATTATAAAATAAACAGCATTATAAATCAACAAGATAAATACTTAATGTCTATTTTATATAAAGTAGCTTGAAAAAACATTACTATTTTAGCAGGTTTTCTTCTAACAGTCTTTTCTCGATATATGGCTGAACATTTATAAAGTTTTTAAACTCATTATACTTTAAAAATTCATCACTGTTATAGCCTTGTTTTTTTATTGCTTTTATTGCAATATTTTTAGGAGTATGTTCTGTTTCTATAAATTCCATTACGGTTACATCAAAACCTAATGATTTTAAAATTTGTGCTCTTAAGCTATCAGTAGCTAATGCTGAAAATCTTTCTTTTATAAGCCCGAATTGAAGCATTGAATCAAGATTATCATTTTTAATTTGAGTAAAAAATTCATGCTGACAGCAAGGCACTGCCACTATTGCTTTTGCATTAAATTTAATGCTTTGCACTATTCCCTCATCAGTTGCATTATCACATGCATGAAGCATAATCACTAAATCAACATCTTTTGTTCTTGTGTAATCTTTAATATCACCATGCATAAATT
>CAZVOQ010000158.1:0-4387 GCA_964628475.1 uncultured Oscillospiraceae bacterium
TTTTTTTCGCTTCTTTTTCTAATGTTTTTTCTATAATAGCATCACTCATATTTTTATCCATGCTAGTTTCATCGTCTATTTCAATGATTTTTAAATTACAAAATCCTTTTAATCTCTTTATATATTCATTGCACCCATCTTGCATAAAGCCTTTATGTGCCTTCCCAAGTGCAATTAATGTAATATTAAGCATAATTAACTCCCTTTATCTCCTATGTATATAATTTAAAATTCAATTTTTGGTGATATATCGTGCCTTTGATTAACCGACACCAGAACATCTTTTTCAATTTTCATTCCTTTTTGATGTGCTAAACTAGCTAGCTGAGATAAGGCGAGCGATGGCATATTATTATTATTTGATAAATGACAAAACCTAAGATTAGTTAAGCCATCTTTTATTAAATTTAGTGCTGTGTTACTCGCTTGTAAATTTGATAAATGGCCTGTGTCAGAGAGTATCCTAGTTTTTAAAAAATAAGGATACTCTCCAGCTAAAAGCATATTTTCATCATAATTCGATTCTAAAACAACAACATCGTTTCCTTTTAAATTATTATACACATCATCGGTTACATGTCCTAAATCCGTTGCAAGAGCTAAGGATTTCCCTTTTTTCGACACTACTTTAAATCCAGTACAGCTAGCAGCATCATGAGGAGTTTCAAAGCCTTTAATATAAAAATCTCCCACATTAACTCCTGAAAAAACATTATCATATGTTTTTATATGTTTTGGAATTAAATCATTTATTTTCATATGATTTAAAGAAAATGTATTTGAATAAACTGGAACATCCAATTTTTTCAAAAATACCTTTAAGCCTGCAACATGGTCTTGATGTTCATGACTTATAAAAATACCTTGTAATTTTTTTATATCAAGTCCGATACTTGTTAAAGCATTGTTTGTTAGTCTTGCTGATTTTCCTATATCTATTAAAATAAAATTCCCGTTTTCTTCTATAATAGAGCAGTTGCCAGAAGAACCTGAATATAAAGATATGTAGTTTGCCATTTTCACCTCTGCGATATTATTATATATCATTTTATGAATATTACTAAATTATTAAAACAGGCAAGGTTTCCCCTTGCCTGTTATTTTTAATATGCTGATTTTAATTGTTTACTATCTGGCACAACAACTTTTTGCATGTCGCCACCTAGTGATTTAATTTTATTAACTATATCCACATAGCCTCTTTCAACATGCGCTATCTGGCTTATTTCACTTTGCCCATTAACTGTTAAGGCTGCTATAACTAATGCAGCGCCTGCTCTTAAATCAGTTGCAATAACTGGAGCTGGACCTAATTTTTCAACACCATCAAAAACGGCAACTTTTCCTTCAACTTGGATATTAGCGCCCATTTTAATAAGCTCATCACAGTATCTAAATCTTGAATCCCAAATTCCTTCTGTAACTATTGATGTTCCTTCAGCAAGGCTTAATAAAACTCCCATTACAGGCTGTAAATCTGTTGGAAAGCCTGGATGTGGCATTGTTTTAACATTTGTGCCTTTATATTTTCCATTACCATAAACTCTTATTGAATCATCAAACTCTTCAACATTAACGCCCATATCTTTTAATTTTGAAGTTATAGGCTCTAAGTGTTTTGGTATAACATTTTTAATTGTTATATCGCCTTTTGTTGCAGCAGCTGCAATCATAAATGTTCCAGATTCAATTTGATCTGGCACTATTGAATATGTTGCGCCATGCATTTTTTTAACTCCGTGAATTTTAATCACATCAGTTCCGGCACCTCTAACATCTGCACCCATAGTATTTAAAAAGTTTGCAACATCAACTATATGTGGCTCTTTTGCAACATTTTCTAAAACAGTTGTGCCATTTGCCATTACAGCTGCTAGCATTGCATTAATCGTTGCACCTACTGAAATTGTATCAAAGAAAACATGAGCTGCCACTAATGATTCACTTTTAATATTAATCATTGCATAGTCCATTGAGTTTTCAGCACCTAGAGCAGTAAAAGCTTTTAAGTGCTGGTCAATTGGCCTTGCTCCTAAATCGCACCCACCTGGCATTGGAGAAGTTGCATCTCCAAAACGAGATAATAAGCTACCTAAAAAGTAGTATGATGCACGCATTTTAACGCCTAAATCTAATGGAACTTCTGTAACATCTATAGTTGATGTATCAATTTCTATCGATTGAGAAGAAAGCCTTCTAACTTTTGCGCCTAATGCTTTTAAAATATCAATTTCCTGATTTATATCGCTAATATTCGGCACGTTTTCTAATATACACACATCATTTGCTAAAACAGTTGCCGGAAGAATTGCTACAGCTGCATTTTTAAATCCACTAATTGTAACCTCACCCACTAAAGGTGTTCCACCATTTATAATAAATTTTTCCAAATTTTTTCTCCTTAAACACAGGTATTTGCATTTATTCTATATCTATATTTGTATTATAAACAAAAAAACGTTAAATAAACATATTTTTTAATTATTTTACCAACTTATATTATACCACAGCTTACCCGTTTGTAAATAGATTTTTTAATCAATTATTTATGGTAAGAAACCTAGAGGATCATATCTATATCCACCACTTTTAACCTCGAAGTGAATATGGTTACCAGTCGACCAGCCAGTTGAGCCTATATAAGCAATAACCTGCCCTTGCTGAACGGATTGTCCTACACTTACATTTATAGATGAGCAGTGAGCATATAGAGTTTGATATCCATTAGCGTGAGCTATTTCAACGTGCCATCCGTATCCACCTGCATTATATGCAGCATCCACAACTAAGCCTGAATCAACTGCAACAATCGGTGTTCCATAAGGTGCTGCTAAGTCGATACCATTATGTGCTGGATATTGCCCTGTAAATCCTCTTGACCATCTAAAGTTTGTCGTTGGCCATAGATAAACTCCACTACCAGGAGTTACAACTTGACCGTTCCATAGTGTACCTATTTGTGTAATTTGAGTTACTGGCTCAGAAATTACAGTAGTTGAAATAATAGTTTCTTTAACTGCAATTCCATCTATGTATTCAACTTCTACAACAAGTTCATTAAGCCCGTTAACCCCAGCTTGTGAGATTTTTGAAGTTTGAAGATTCATAGTGTTATTTTGCTCACTAACTTTACTAAATGGAACAACTTCTTCTCTTATTTCTGTTTCAACATATTTTACTTGTAAAAATGGAACAGATGCGCCAACTAGTAATTCATCACCAACCCATAATCCACCGCCTTCAAGGTCTGGATTTAGTTGGTATAGTGTTGAAAGAGTGATACCATTTTTTTGCGCTATAACCGATGGTGAATCGCCACTTACTGTTGTATATAATTTTTCCCCGCTAACTTCACCCGTTATCATTTCAATCATATCATCGCTTTCTTTAATGCTATCAGAAAAGAAAACGCCATCTACAACCGAAACATCTTGAACAAAATTCACAACTCTATTTTCTGCACCATTTTGATAAGGCGCTAGCATAGAATCTATCGTGTTATTTAATTCATCGCTATTTTCAGTAGCACCATAGAATTCCCCATCAACATATAATCCAGTTGCCTGAACTATGTTTTGTGAAGATGAGTTTAAAATATTATTAGCAAGTTCTCTCTCGCTTATAACTTGCATTTCTTCTTGATTAGAAAGTGTAATTAATTGAATTTCAGTTTCTGGATCCCATTCTTGATTTGAAGTTGATACTAATTGATTTTGAATTATAGCATCCGCTTTATCAACTATCGCATAGTTTTCAACTGTTCCAATAAATTCGCCATCCATTAACACTTCAATTGCATATTGATTAGTTGCATAAGAAAACACAACTGAACAAAATATAGTTATTGTAATTGCTGGAATTACGTAATTAAAAACCTTACCGATAAGCCTTTTGTTTTTAAAAAAGCCTTTAATTATATATTTAATAGCTGCAAAAGCACCTTTAATACTATTACTTTGAGATTTTTCATGGGCAAATGTTGCCTTTAGTTTTCTATAAGTATTTCCAACTTTTTCAATTGGTTCACCTAAATCATCAAGTATTGCTCCAAAAAATCTATTAATAAATTTCTTTAGTGCATCAAGCCCTCTATCAGCTAAAGCTATCGTTTTCCTTAAAAATCTTAATATTGTTTTTAAAAAAGATAATAAATAAAATTCAACACTCGTTCCTATTTTATAAAAAAAATCTTCCACGGCTTTTTTATAGCCTTTTTTCTCAACTTTTTTTGTTACATCTTTTTTTATTTTATGTATAACACTGTTTTTATTTTCTTTTGCAGTAAATTTCATATAAAAAATTTCCCCTTTCTTTGGGCACTTACATCAATAGATTATACATTTTTCAGTTATTTTTTTCAAGTTAATTGATGTTTTTTTCACAAAAT
>CAZVOQ010000159.1:0-4335 GCA_964628475.1 uncultured Oscillospiraceae bacterium
ATATTAGTTAAAATTGCAAACAGCACAAAACACTGGTTTAAAAATTAAATAAAAACAGCTGAAATTTCTAATTTCAGCTGTTTTTTTGCCATGTAAAGCGATTAAGCTTTACTTGATAATTAATTTAAAAGATGCAAATTATTGTATAAATTTTATTGCCTGCCTTACGTCTTTCGCAAAGCATATCTCTAAATCGTAATCTTTAGGATTAATTTGATTTTTCGCGTGCAATGGCGCAATAACTTTATTAAATCCTAATCTTTGAGCCTCTCTAAAACGCAAATCGACATTTAAAACACTCCTGATTTCGCCACCAAGCCCAACTTCTCCAAATGCAACTACCGATTTATCAATAGCACTATCAGTTAATGCAGAAACAACACTTAATATAACAGATAAATCTATTGCAGTTTCTTCAAGTTCTAAGCCACCAACAACATTTAGATAGATATCCATATTCTGTATAAAGTATCCTGCTCTTTTTTCTAAGACAGCTAGAATTAAATTAGTTCTGTTGTAATCAAGTCCATTGGCAACCCTTCTTGGTGTTCCAAAGCCTGTTTTAGTTGCAAGTGCTTGTATCTCGGTTAAAATTGGACGAGTGCCTTCCATAACACAGGTTACGCAGCTACCACTAACCGTTTCATTTCTTCCTTCTAAAAGCATTTTTGATGGATTTTGAATCTCAACTATTCCTTTACTCGACATATCAAACATTCCAATTTCATTAGTTGAGCCATAACGGTTTTTGCTTGATCGTAGTATTCTATAAGGAAGTGTTTTATCTCCCTCAAAATATAAAACAGTGTCAACAATATGCTCCATAACTTTTGGGCCTGCTATTGCTCCATCTTTATTCACATGACCAACAATAAACAAAGCCGTTTCAACTTTTTTAGCTGAATTAATCAATAATGATGTAGCTTCTCTTACTTGCGATACACTGCCTGGGCTTGAAGAAATTGACGAGCAGTTCATAGTTTGAATTGAATCGATAACTACTATATCCGGCTTTAATTCTTCAATGCTATTGCAAATAGAGAAAACATCTGTTTCTGTTGCAATAGAAATCCCTGTCCCATCTATGTCTAAACGGTTTGCACGAAGTTTTATCTGGGTTAAAGATTCCTCGCCACTGATATAAGCTATATTATAATCTTTTGATAAATTAGCACAGATTTGTAATAATAAAGTTGACTTACCTGCACCAGGCTCACCACCTATTAACATTCCAGCTCCTCGCACAATTCCACCGCCTAGAACTCTATCTAGTTCTGCTATTTTTGTTTTAATCCTACTTTTGGTTTCATTTGCATCAACATCAGATAAAGCTAAAAATGATAGATTAGAAATACTTATATCTTTTCCTTTAGCTGATTTTATCGGCTTTTTAACTACATCTTCTTCTATTGTGTTCCATTCTTTACAAGTTGAGCATTGGCCTTGCCATCTATGAAAAATTTCACCACAACTTGTACATGCATATATTGTCTTTTCTTTCATTATATATTATACTTCCTTAATTTATAAACTACAAATAATTTTATCATATATTCTAATATTAAGCAATTACAATAAAAGGACACTTTATTTAAGCCGATTGCTAATTTAATTTCCAAATATCTTCATTATATTGTGCAATAGTTCTATCAGATGAGAAGAAACCAGATTTTGCTATATTAACAATCATCATTTTAGCCCAAGACGTTCTGTTTTCATATTCTTTTAAAGCTTTTTCTTTTGTTTTAATGTAATCCATAGTGTCTAAAAGAGCCATAAACCAATCTTTGTTTTTCATATCTCTATATAAATGAGATAATAAAACGCCATCGCCTAAATTCATCAGCTCAGGAGAAACTATAAAATCAACTAATTTTTCAATTTCTTCAATTTTATAATATTCTTTTGAATTATATCCACTAGTTTCGTATAATTTTATAACATCATCACTCAATTCGCCAAATGTAAAGATATTTTCTTCTCCAACTAAATCCCTAATTTCAACATTAGCTCCATCTACAGTCCCAAGTGTTATTGCACCATTTGCCATAAATTTCATATTACCAGTACCACTTGCCTCTTTTGAAGCTAGAGAAATTTGTTCTGAAATATCACAAGCTGGAATTAACCTTTGAGCATATGAAACATTATAATTTTCCACCATAACAACTTGTAGATGCTCATTAACATCATCATCATTAGCAATTAATTCTTGTAGGCATAAAATTAAATGAATAATATTTTTTGCCATAAAGTAAGCTGGAGCAGCTTTCCCACCAAAAAACACTGTTATAGGTGTTGTTGGAATATTTCCAGATTTAATATCTAAATATTTATAAATAACATATAAAGCATTCATTTGTTGACGTTTATATTCGTGTAAACGTTTAATTTGAATATCGAAAATGCTGTTTTTGTTAATTTTTATATTCTCTTTATCTAAAACATAATCAGCTAAGTTTTGTTTTGCACTATCTTTTATTTTCAATAATTCTTCTAAAGCCACTTTATCATCTTTAAAAGCTAATAATTTTTCTAACTCAGTTGCATCTTTTTTCCAGTTAGTGCCTATTTTTTCATCAATAAATTTTGTTAATAATGGATTGCAAGCCATTAGCCATCTTCTATAAGTTACACCGTTAGTTTTATTATTAAATTTATCTGGGTATATATCATTAAAATGCTTAAGCTCTGAATCTTTTAAGATATCAGTATGAAGTGCTGCAACACCATTAACTGAATATGAATAGTGAATATCCATATGTGCCATATGAACTCTATTATCTTTATCAATAATAGCTACTTTTTCATCTTTATATTCTTTTTTAATTCTCTTATCTAATTCTTTAATTATTGGAACTATTATAGGGCACACTTTTTCAAGATATTTAACAGGCCATTTTTCTAATGCTTCTGCTAGTATAGTATGATTAGTGTAAGCGCAAGTATTTCTAACTTCGGTAATAGCATCATCCATACTCATTCCTTTTTCAATTAATAATCTAATAAATTCAGGAATAATCATTGAAGGGTGTGTATCATTTATTTGAACTGAAACTTTTTCTGATAGCTGATTTATTGTAAAGCCCTTTTCTTCAAGCTCATCTAAAATCATTTGAGCACCAGCAGAAACCATAAAATATTGCTGATAAACTCTTAATAAATGCCCTGCTTCATCGCTATCATCAGGATATAAAAATAAACTTAGTTTATCTTCCCATGCAGTTTTATCAAAATCAATACCATTTTCAGGCATATCAGCTATTTTTTCTACATCGAATAAATGAAGTGTATTACAGTGATTGTTTTGATATCCTGGAATTTGTAGTTCTTTTTTTATTGCAACAACTTTTTTATCTCCAAAAGTTACAGTATATTTTTTATCTGTATCGATTAACCAAGATTCTTTTGTTATCCAGCTATCAGGCGTTTCATATTGTTTATTTTCTTCAAATTTTTGTTTAAATAATCCATAGTGATAATTGATTCCTACGCCATCTCCATTTAAACCAAGACTTGCTATTGAATCTAAAAAGCAAGCTGCTAATCTTCCAAGGCCGCCATTACCAAGGCTTGGTTCAGCCTCAAAAGCTTCAACTTCTTCTAAACTTTTTCCTGCATTATTTAAAGCCAGTTTAACTTCATCATAAACCCCTATATTTATTAAATTACTAATTAATAGTTTTCCTATTAAAAATTCAGCAGAAATATAATATAGTTTTTTTCCTTTAGAATCAGTTTTTATATCTGTTTGAGTTTCTTTTAAATTATTTAGTAGCGCAAAGTATATCTCTTGAGTAGAAGCTGATTTCAAATCTTTTTTATATAAGTTTGTTAATTTATCTTCAAGTCTTTGTGTAAAATTCATTTACCTATCCTCCTATTTTCCTTTATTATCATTATAATCTGATAATCTATTGTAAACTATCATATCTTCTTTTATTTTTTTAGCTAAGTTTGTTGTTATTGCATTATTTTTTATTCGCCATTTCCAGTTGCAACCAAGAGTTGATGGAATATTCATTCTTGCAGTGTTATCCAGTCCTAGTAAATCCTGCATTTGAACAATTGTAATTGTGGAATTGCTCGCCCATAATGTGCGCATAGCTCCCCAGTTGTATCCTTCTTCTTCATTTAGCCTTAAATATTTTTTAGCATGTTCAACATCTTTTTCTTTTCCATCTTTTATCCAGCCCATAAAGGTTTCATTATCATGAGTTCCTATATATGCTATTGAATTTTCAGGATAATTATTAGGTAGGTATCCACCACCATCTCTGCTATCAAATCCAAAAAGCATAACTTTCATTCCTGGGAATTTTGATTTTTTTAATA
>CAZVOQ010000160.1:0-4299 GCA_964628475.1 uncultured Oscillospiraceae bacterium
TAGTTTTGTTTTTTAGTGAAAATAATAAACTTCTCTCAAAAACTTTATCAAAAACAAAATACTCTCCTTGATTTAAAGCTTTATTGATTATATTATGATTTTCTTTTGGAATATAATTTAAAAAACTATCCCATTTATAGTTTTTTATGCTTTCTCTTAGCATGCTAGCTGAGGCAAATCCATCCTTTGCCTTTAAATCATTATATAGTGCGCCTTTTCTTTTTATTGGAATAAATTCCACATCGAATGAAAGAGATATAGCAGCCTTAATATATTCAATGGCTAAAATATCGTTTGAAGCAGTTACAAAGCTATTTGTAAGCTCAAATTTATCAACTAATGCATTTTCTCTGGCTTTTGCAAAGGGAAGTTTTTTATCAAGATAAGATTTTAATGATATTTGATATTCTTCACTTAAAAGAAACTGTGCAATTTCTTTTAAAATATCTATATCACTACTTTCACTGCCAAAACAAATTGCATCAACATTTAATTCTTTAAGCATGCTAACTGAAGCGTATGCAAATCCCTCAGCGCTTAAAGATGAGTAAGGGAAAGGAAGCTCTAAAACAAGGCTAGCGCCATTGATTACAGCAGTTTTACTTCTTAAAAATTTAGAAAAAATACCAATTTCTCCGCGCTGAACACAGCTGCCACTTTGAATGATAATTATTTCTTCTATTCCTTTTTCTTTTAAAGAATTAATTTGATATAAATGACCTGTATGAAAAGGATTGTATTCGGCAATAATGCCAGCAGTTTTTTTCATTTTAAATACTCCTTGATGAATTTATTAGGTATAGATTTATAATAAAGCTAAAAAAAATATATGTCAAGCTTTGAGAAAATTCAATATTATTATTTTTTTAACAAGTAGATAATGAAAAGTAGATATAAAATTAAACTTTTTTATAGAAATCTTAGGGGAAAAGTACGAAAATTGCAAAATATATTCAAAATAGTTGAAAAAAAGAAAATAATATTTTATAATAATATAGTTAGCATTTAATAAAATGTGAATTTAATAAATTAATAAATTACTTGGAGGCAAGAATGAAAATTTTAGTTATTAACTGTGGTTCAAGCTCATTAAAATATCAATTACTTGATATGGATGATGAAAGCGTTATCTGCAAAGGTGTTTGCGAAAGAATTGCAATCGGTGGTTCATTTATCACTCATAAAGCAAAAGGTGGAGAATGGAAAGTTGAAGTAGACTTTGCAAACCACACAGAAGCTATTGCAAAAGTATTTGAAATGATGTCAACTGGTGAAGGTGCTGTTATCAAAGATAAATCAGAAATTTCAGCTGTAGGCCATCGTGTTGTTCATGGCGGTGAAAAATTCCAACAACCAACACTTATCACTGATGAAGTTACAAATACAATCGAAGAGCTATCAGCTCTTGCTCCAGCTCATAACCCAGCTGCGGTTCAAGGTATTAAAAGTGTTAAAGAAATCTTTGGCGCTGATATGCCAAACGTTGCTGTATTTGATACAGCGTTCCACGCAACGATGCCTTCAAAAGCATATATGTATGCAGTTCCTTATGAATTCTATGAAAAACATTCAGTTCGTAGATACGGTTTCCATGGTACAAGCCATAAATTCGTTTCAAAAGCTGCTGCTGATTTCATGGGCAAAGATTTAAGCGAAGTTAAAATAATTTCTTGCCACTTAGGTAATGGTGCTTCTTTAGCAGCTGTTGACTGTGGTAAAGTTGTTGATACATCAATGGGCTTAACTCCACTTGGCGGATTTATGATGGGTTCTCGTTCAGGCGATTTAGATCCTTCAGTTGCTGCATTAATTTCTGAAGTTACAGGAATGAAAGGCAATGAAATCACAGATTATCTAACAAAACAAGGTGGATTTATCGGAATTTCAGGGATTTCTAGCGACTGCCGTGATATCGAAGATGCTGCTGCACAAGGCAATGAAAGAGCGCAACTTGCACTTGATATGTACTACTACCAAATCAAAAAGTTCATCGGTAGCTATGCTGCTGCTATGGGCGGAGTTGACTGCATTCTATTCACAGCTGGTATCGGTGAAAACTCACCTGAAGTTAGAGCTGGCGTTTTAGAAGGATTAGAATTCTTAGGCGTTAAAGTAAATGCAGAAGAAAACAAAAAACGTGGTCAAGCTGTAATTGATATTACAGGCGAGGGTGCAACTGTTAAATCATTAATCGTTCAAACAAATGAAGAAATAATGATTGCAAGAGATACTGTTTCAGTTATCACTAAGTAATTAAATAAAAATTAAGTGGTGGATTTTATCTACCACTTTTTTAATTGTGAAATAAATGTTACAAATTAGGTAATAATATTGATATCTAATGCGTTATGCAGTATAATTGGAAAACGCAAAAGGCACTTAGTGTAAGTGCTGAGATAAAGAAAGGAAACAAAAAATGAAAAAAATTATATCACTTATGCTATCTGCAGTTTTAACGGTAGCTTTATTTACAGCTTGCTCTAGCGAAGAAACTAAAGTTTATACAAACGAGGAATTAGCTACAGTAGTCTCAACTGCTTTAGGCGAAGAGATGGCAGGATATTTTCCGCCATCACATTTAGGAGCAGAAGAGCTAAACTCATTCTTGTTCAACGTTGATGGATTAGATTTTGATGCTGCAAATTATCAAGCTGGTGCTTTCTCATTTTCAATTATGAATACACAAGCGTTTGCAGTAATGCTAGTTCAGCCAGCAGAAGGAATGGAAGAAGCTGCTTTAGCAGAATTAACAGAATATAGAGATTATATTATTTCTCAATTTGAAGGATACCTACCAGATCAACTAGCAGTTGCAAAAGAAGGTAAAGTTGAAACTTTAGAAAACGGATTAATAGCACTAGTAGTTTACGAAAACGGCGATGAAGTTTTATCAACAATTAAAACTGAGATTACAGCAGAATAATTTAAAAGCAGCAAGGTGAAAAATCCTTGCTGCTTTTTTTATGAGTTCTTTAAGTTTATTAATTTATTTATGTATTCATTAGTTTTATTATAATAAAAATCAGATAAATCATAATCAAAAAATAAATTATAAGTGCTAATAAATCTAAAATTTACATAAAGAGAATTTATTTTATTAAAAGTAAAGTTTTCATCAAAAATTATATAAACATTGTGTTTATCTTTATAGTAGTTTACGAGTTTATTAAAAATATACTCACTACAAGGTCCAAAATCATCTTTTAAATATATGTTTTCCAACTCTTTTTTTAAAATTTCCTTAAAAATAAAAGTGCATTTTTTATAAAAGAACAAATTTTGATAATAATTAAAAATACAGTCGTTAATAATATTTAGGTTTTTAATAAAATCGCCCCCTTTTATATAGTATATGTAAAATATAGAAATTTGTGAATTTGTGCAATTGTTATATAATTAATACCTATTAACTAAGCTTATTTACTGCAAAAGACGAAATTAATGCAAATTTTGTGATTTTAATTAACTTTTGCTTGTAAAAATTAAATATATAATGTATTATTATAAATGTAAAAAAGAATTATATATGGAGGAATTAACTAATGGCAAAAATTTTAGTTGAAACATCTGCAAGACACATTCACTTAACTCAAGAACACGTTGAAATTTTATTCGGACAAGGTCACCAATTAACTCATAAAAAAGATTTATCACAACCAGGACAATTTGCTTGTGAAGAAAGAGTAACAGTTGTAGGCCCTAAAAAAGAACTAGCTAATGTTTCTGTTTTAGGCCCAGTTAGAACAGCAACTCAACTTGAACTTTCAGGCACAGATGCTCGTTCAATAGGTTTACCAATTTTCATTAGAGAATCAGGTGACATAAAAGGAACAGCAGGATGCAAATTAATCGGACCTGCAGGCGAAGTTGAAATTACTGAAGGTGTTATCGTTGCAAAAAGACACATACATATAACTCCTGAAGATGCTCAAAGTTTTGGTGTTTCAGATAAAGAAATCGTTAAAGTTAAAATTACTTCTAATGATAGAAGCTTAATATTCGATGATGTAGTTATCAGAGTTAGCCCATCATTTGCAACTGCTATGCATATTGATACTGATGAATCAAATGCTTGTGGTGGCGCAAAAGAAGGCGAAATAGTTAAATAATAAATATTTTAAAGGAGCCCAAGGCTCCTTTAATTTTTTCCTTGAAATTTATAAATATGTATGATATAATATTATAGTTTTATAAGACAGTGCTAAATGGCGTTGTTAGATATACAAAGAGAGCCGTACGAGAGCCTGCTGCGAACCATGTCAGATGGGAGACCAAGCAGCATTAAGCAGATTTGGCTTT
>CAZVOQ010000161.1:0-4279 GCA_964628475.1 uncultured Oscillospiraceae bacterium
TTAATATAGGTGATTTTATTATGAATAAAAAAATAGTTATTGATGCAGGCCATGGTAAAGAGGTATATCCCCAAAAAGAGAACTTTTGTAAAATATAAAATTAATAAAAATAGTGTAGATTATTGCAAATTTTAAAAATTAGAGTTATAATCTAATTAACAAAGCGCTAGTACAGGCTTATTTAATAAGTTTTTGTATGGCGTTTTTTTTGTTGTAGGAGGTAAGAAAGATGATAGAAGTATTTAAAAAAAATGATTTTACTAAGGATTATTTAAAATTCGTAGAAGATTTTGAGATTAATATAAAGTCAAAGAGCAAAATAATTTTTGCACCAAATGGAACTGGGAAAACTAGTATATATAAAGTCACTAAAGAAAATCACCCTGAATTTGAGTTTATTGATTATGATGAAATAAGACAGTCAATGATTGATAAAAAGAAAAAGATTACAATAGGAACAAATATACTATTATTACAAACAAAAAAAGAAGTTAAAGAATCAAAACTTAATGAATTAGCAATTGACAAAGTGTTCAAAGGGTTAAGTATTACTAATTCCACTCACGATTCAAATATTTCTGACAACTTCGGAAGAAGTGCTACAGAAATAGAGGATATGATTTTAAATTTTGAGGCAACTAAGTTATCAACCATTTTTGATAATTTGGCCGAAGATGGAATGTTTATGGCGAAAAATTTCAAATTATTTAAAGATGCATCAGACATTTCTGCAGAAATTCAGTCAATTAAAGACAATGTTATGAAAAGTGTATATGATAATATTGATAAAATTTTGACTGAAGGCGAAACTATTTGTCCAATTTGTGGTTATGAAAATATAGTGCCAATAAAAAAGATTTTAGATGATAAGAGATTAAAATTGGTAGAAATAAGTAATGATTTAGTGAAATTATTTTGTGAAATCAATCATACCGAGAATCCTGAAATAATAGTTAAAAGAGTAAATAATATAATTGATTTAATAAATTCTGAAGAAATAAAAGAAACAGATATTTTTAGTTATTTAATAATAGGTGGCGAAGCGGATAAAATAAACGATATTTCAAAAATAGCAACTGAATTAAAAAAATTAAATCAAGAAATTGAACAATTGGAAAAAGAAAGAAATGTGTTTTATGAAAAATTAAAACTAGCGGAAGAAGAAATAAAATATTTATTCGTAAATGAACTAAATGTTAAAGAAAATAAAATTTTATTAGACGATAAAGAAAAGGTTTTAAAAATCACGTTAGAAAGAGAAGTTAAAGACTACAGTACTGGTGAAATTAATTTAATTGTTTTAATAGTGAATTTGTATCAGTTTGTCCATAGTGATAAAGATCTTTTGATTTTAGATGATCCACTTAGTAGTTATGATTTGATCAATCAGTATAAAATAATGTTTGAAGTAATTAATTCAATTAATGAGAAGAAAAGAATTTTAATATTCACGCACAATATTGACTCCATAGCAATAGCAAATAGTCAATGTAGTGGTATATTTTCTTCTTATGCAATAGAAAAAAATAGCGATAATAAATTATTTTTAAATGATTTGAAAAACTTAGAAGGAAGTTTATTTAATATTGATAAAATACTAAATGAGAATGCTGAAGAAGAACATATAGGGTACATAAATCTTTTAGTTGAAAGAGAAGTGAGTCCAGATAAAGACAATATAGATCCCATATTTCATTATGATGAAGATTATACATACAAAGATAAAACTGGCACTACATATTCAAATAATTTATTAGTAAAATTAATTGATGATTTTGATGAAAGCACTTTTGAAAATAATGGGTTTTATAAAAATGCGTATATGAAGATAATGTACTTATGTTCTATAAGAGTTTGGATTGAAAAGCAATTTAAAGACACTTTAAACGATGATAATTTAAAAAAGAAAAAGTTAGGAAGAAAAATTGATTATATATTCGACGAAAAAGCTGGTATTAATAGATGGACAGGAAATAGCAAGGTAACTAGAAGAAAATTAATGTCTAAAAAAGTAATGATTAATCAAAATGAACATTACAAAAGTCAAATTGCTCCATTTTATTATGTTCTTAATATATCATTTAAGGATTTAACTAAAGAAATTAAATACATCAAAGATATGTTCTTAAATTAAGATACTATGATATAGTTATTTTAAAGTTGGAGGATTTATGAAGCAAAACAAAATTTTTTCTAATCAAATTAAATTAGATGGAACCTTTATAAGGGATTATGGTGAAACATTATCACCGGCTGAATTAAAGCAGGTAATAAAAACTAACTTTTCAGATACTTATGAGGAAAATGGATATATATATGGAGATTTTGAGAGTTTGAAATATTGTATTTATTTGAAAAATATTTGTCATCTTGGAAAACCACATAGCGAAGATAAAAAGAGAATCCAAATTATGGGTAACTTTAGAGACTTATACCAAATGAATATAAAGAATAATATTATCACACTTATTATTGGTATTTACAGTTATCAAAAAAACATATTGTTTTGTGATTATGATACGAGTACTTACTCAAAAAGTTCAATTATAAATTCATCTGCAAATTTGAATTTTGATGACCTGAAAAACGCAAAGAAAAGTGGATATTTTACTAGAAAAGACAAAAACAACAATAAAATCACTTTGTTTGATACAAATAATATAGACAAATTTCTTTTAGATAAATTTGAAATAACTAATAATATAGATGATTTTAAAGTGATAGAAAGTGAAATAAAGGATATTTGCAATAATTTCGAGATAACTTCAATCGAAAAAGATGCATTTATAGAAATGATATATAATGTTAGAAATCCCAGTGTACAAAAAAAATTCAAAGAGAAATTAAGAGTTGAATTTGGATATAAATGTGCACTTTGTGAAATTGATGAAGATAAATTATTATATGCAAGCCACATAATCCCATATTCCAAATGTAAGTGCGTAAAAGAAATGGGAGATCATAATAATGGGTTATTGCTCTGTGTGGAACACGATGCACTTTTTGACAAATATCTGATAACTTTTGATGAAAAAGGATATATTGTGATTAATAAAAATTTAGATAAAAAATTATATGAATTATTAAAATTAAATAATGCTTTAAAATTAGATATGAAATTATTGAATAAAGATAGATTGAACTACTTAGAAAATCACAGAAAAATATTTAATGAAAAAGAATGACAGTTGTCATTCTTTTTCTATTTCTATAAAATCATGCTGAAACACAATGAAATTATCAATATTATTTTTCGTTATTTTAAATTTAGGTTTTCTTGAACTACCATCAGGTTGTCTTCCTTGATTAAAATCATTTAAAGCATCTCTATAGTTAATTCTATTTAATTCAATAATAAACATTTTGATAAATTTAACAGAATGCTTCATGCGTTTGTGATAACTTAATTCATCCCATTCTTTGCTCTTGTCCCACTCATTATTATTTTTTATAAAATTTGTTCTAAATCTAGTTGCTTCAAAGTTTTCTGTTTCAGTATCTTTTATTGTTTCATGTTCATAAATGGCATACCAAAACTTATCATATTTGTTAATACATTCTATAAAAGTTTCTTGATCATTTCCTATTGATTCTTTACTTGTGATATCACTAGCTTTTAGATCACCGAAAAATTTATCTTCATCAAACCATAAATCAAAATCTAGATCTGTATCTTTTTTATTCATACTTCCCACATATTTGATTTTATTTTCAATTGCGTATTCTTGAATAAAACTATCAAAACGATATTCGAGATACCATCCTGGCCATTCCCCTTGTTTCCAGTGAATCCAGTTATTAGTATACATTTCTGGAATAGTTTTAGAAGCAGGTAGCCATTTACCAAAATCAAAATTATTATTAAATAAATCAAAGTATGTAAATAATTCATTTGTAGTTGTTATTTTACCGTCTAAATAATCTTTGAATTTTATATACTTAATAGCTATAATTTCATTTTTATTTCTATCAGTTCTCTTAAATAGCCCTTCTTTCATTGCTTGATATAAATCATTTGTATAGATGTGTGCTGCAGAAGAGTTCATTTTCTTTTTCATATATGAATCTTTTTTAAATTCAGCTAGAACTATGTTGTTTTGATAATGATATCCTCCAATAAATCTAATATTAATAGAGGTGTCGTCTTTACAGTATTCATAAATGTCTTTATACCATTTTTTTAATTGCATTCTTTTTTTATAAATAGGGTGTTGTCCATTTCCACCCATATAAGTTATAGCAGCTAGTATTAAATACTCTTTAATATTATCATGTTTAT
>CAZVOQ010000162.1:0-2067 GCA_964628475.1 uncultured Oscillospiraceae bacterium
TTTTTAAATTCTTCTGGAGTGAAATCTCCGATATTTCTACCATCGATACCTCTTAAAGAGATATAATTCATTCCTAATGATTTAACAACTTTGATTTGCTCATCTAAATTATCAGAAATTTCATCTGAGAATCCTGAAATATAAATACTCATAATTGCATCATTCCTTCCTGTGTCAATTTTAACTTCACTTTATAATTTAATAAAAATTATTTAAGTTTTGTTAAAGTTTCCCAGATACCAGTGATATAAGAAGCACCTAATGCTCTATCGTATAAACCGTATCCAGGTCTGCCAGTTTCGCCCCAAATCATTCTTCCGTGGTCTGGACGGATATAGCCTTTAAAATCAACCTCGTGGTATGCTTTTAATATTTCAACCATATCTAATGAACCGCATCCTGAGTAGTGTGCTGATTCTTCAAAGCCGTTTTCTAAGATTTTAACATTTCTTAGATGTGCAAAGTGGATTTTGCCCATTTTGCCATATTTTCTAACCATTGCTGGATAATCATTAAACACTGCACAGCCTAATGAGCCTGCACATAAAGTAAGGCCATTGTGTACATCATCATATAAAGCTAAGAATCTGTCGATATTTGCTTCGTTTGTGATAATTCTTGGAATACCAAATATGCTCCAAGGTGGATCATCCTGGTGAATTGCCATTTTAACATCAGATTCTATAGCCACTGGGATAATTTCTTTTAAGAAGAATTCTAGGTTTTTCCATAGGCCTTCTTCGCCAAGATCTTGATAAGCACTAATTAATTCTTTCATTTCTTCTTTAGTGTAGCTTGAATCCCAACCTGGTAGAGCTAAATCTCCCTCAACTGGATCCATTTTATCAACTTGTTCTTTGTAAAAAACAAGTGCATTTGAGCCATCTTCTAATTCCTTATCAAGTTGGCTTCTTGTCCAGTCAAAAACTGGCATAAAGTTATAACAGATAACTTTAACTCCAGCAGCACCTAGTCTTCTAATGTTTTCTTTATAGTTTTCTATAAATCTTAGGTAATCGCCACGTCCTAGTTTTACATCTTCATGCACAGGAACACTTTCGATTACTTCCATTTCAAGACCTTGAGCCTCGATTGTTTGTTTTAAGCTTTGAATTTCTTCATTGCTCCACACTTCTCCAACTGGAGTTGTGTACACAGCAGTAACAACACCGCTCATGTTTGGGATTTGTCTGATATTTTGCAGAGTAACTTTATCGTCTACACCATACCATCTAAATGTCAATTTCAAATCGAACACCTCTTTTTCTTTATTTTCCTTGTAAGTTTTTTAAATTATCCTTTTTAGATAATTTTAAAATTTCATTACTATAATTTTTGTAAAAAAAATACCTCAAATCCATCTTTACAAAAAATCTCACTATGGATAATTTATCTTTAAAATAAGATAATCAAACCTTAGTGTGCAATATGATTGTACCATATATTAAACCTGCATACAAGTCTAATTGTCGTTAAAATAAAACTTTCGTTTATTTAACAAAAATACTGCTTTTGAAATTATGCAACTTAACTAAATTGTATGCGTAGTATGTGAAAATAAGTATATTTATTCTTAAAAAATTTCAAATTTATACTAGCTTTTTTAATGTTTTATTGATATAATGTTGTATATAAGTATTTTTTACGGAGGTTGTATACATGAGCAAAAAAACGACACATCAGTCTAACAACGATATCTACGAAACTCTTAAAAATGAAATCCTACTATTAAAGCTAATTCCTGGCCAAACTATTGGCGAAATTGAAATATCAAAAAGGTTTAATGTTTCAAGAACACCTATAAGAGAAGTGTTTAAAAAATTAGAATATGATAATCTAATTACTATCGTTCCAAATAAGGGAACAACTGTAAATCCTATAAATTTAGAAACCGTTTCCGAAGTTATGTACATAAGAGAAAAACTTGAGATGGGGATAGTTGAAGATATTGTGCCTATGATGAAAGAAAACACTCTTGCCGCACTTAAATTAAAACTAATCAGACAAAAAAAGATAATAAGCGATCCTGAAATAAGCTTAGTTGAGCGTTCTTTAGCATTTTATGAA
>CAZVOQ010000162.1:2077-4278 GCA_964628475.1 uncultured Oscillospiraceae bacterium
GAATTAGATAATCAATTTCATCAAAATATCTTTAGCTTAGCTAATAAAGAAAGCTTATGGGACTATTTTATCGATTTTGGTTTAGATTATTTAAGATTTAGAGCAGTTTCAGCCGAGCTTAACACAGAAGAAGATTTGCAAAATCTATTTGATGATCATTGCAAAATCTATCAGCTTATTGCAAATAAAGACTCAAAGGGCTTAAAAGAATTATATTCAAGCCATATCTATAAAGGGCTTGAACATTTCGCAAAACTTTTAACAGAAAAAGAAACTTATTTTGTTGTTTAAAGATATATCTATATAAAATACCATTTTTGCCCGATTTTTACTATTATTTTTGCATAGAAAATTATATTTTTTTTATTGAAAATGTAGAAAATAGAATTGTCAGCATATTATAGCGAAAATATGTTGACATTTTTTATATCTAGTGTTAGTATACAAGTATACAAGCGAAGATAAATGAAGGTAGGTTGATTATATTGGTTTTGCATATACTAAATAATGAAGAAATATACAACACGCTAAAGCAATCAATTATAAACTTAGAATATCCGCCTGGAACTCAGCTTTCTGAAAATGAAATTTCAAAAATATTTAATGTTTCGCGAACTCCAATTAAAGCAATATTCACAAGGCTTGAAAATGAAGGCTTTTTAAATATAATCCCTCAAAGGGGAACATATGTTTCTTTTTTAGATTATAGTAAAATTAAAGATTTTATTTATATGAGATTAGTTTTAGAAGTTGATATAATTTCGCAGTTTATAGAAATCCAAACTGAGGAAGATATTAATATTTTAAAAAAGATGATTGAAAATCAAAATGATTTTGAGAATTTTTTTGAGCACGATATTTTATTTCATGGGCATATCTTTAAAAGGACAGGCCATGATGGAATATGGAACGAAATTTTAAAATTACAAGTTAATTACACTAGATTTCGCATGGTTGATATTATTCAATCAAAATATGAAACACTTATAAGCGAACATAAACAGTTATTAAATGCAATTATAAATAAAGATGTAGTTGCATATAAAAAAATATTAAATGACCATTTAAATGGCAATTTAATGCAAACAATAAATTCAGATTTAAAAAAATATTTTATTTAAAGGAGATAGGAAAATGAATTTAAAATTAAGACCAAAAGAGGAATGCATGTTTGATGAAATTTCTTTAGGAGAAGTTATGCTTCGTCTTGATCCAGGCGAGGGAAGAATTAAAACTGCAAGACATTTTAGAGCTTGGGAAGGCGGCGGAGAATACAACGTTGCTCGTGGGTTAAGAAGATGCTTTGGTTATAAAACAGCAATTCTAACTGCTCTTGCTGATAATGAAATCGGCAGACTAGTTGAAGATTTTATTCTTCAAGGTGGTGTTGATGCTCAATTCATTAAATGGAGAGAATACGACGGTATCGGTAGAACTGTAAGAAATGGTATGAATTTTACAGAACGTGGATACGGTGTTCGTGGCGCTGTTGGCGTTTCTGATAGAGGCAACACAGCTGTTAGCCAATTAACTGCTAGTGATTTTGATTTTGATTACATTTTCGGCACTCTTGGTGTTCGTTGGCTTCACACTGGTGGTATATTTGCTGCTCTTTCAGAAAGCACAGCTGAGCTTACAATCGCTGCTGTTAAAGCTGCTAAAAAATATGGCACTATCGTTTCATACGATTTAAACTACCGTCCTTCAATGTGGAAAGCTATTGGCGGAATTGAAAAAGCAAGAGAAGTAAACCGTGCTATCGCTCCTTATATCGATGTTATGATTGGTAATGAAGAAGATTTCACAGCTTGCCTTGGATTTGAAGTTCCTGGCAATGATGAAAGCCTAACAGAATTAAACCTAGACGGCTACAAAGCAATGATTAACGAAGCTGTAAAAACATATCCAAACTTTAAAGTTGTAGCTACAACTTTAAGAGGTGTTAAAACTGCTACAGTTAACGATTGGGCTGCTATGTGCTATGCTGAAGGCGAAATTTATTTCTCAAATAGATATGATGGTTTAGAAATTATGGATAGAGTTGGCGGTGGAGATAGCTTCGCTTCTGGTTTAATCTATGGCTTAATCGAAAAAGGCGATGCTCAAATTGCTGTAAACTACGGTGCTGCTCATGGCGCATTAGCTATGACAACAGCTGGCGATACTTCAATGGCTAGCTTAAAAGAAGTTGAAAAATTAGT
>CAZVOQ010000163.1:0-4210 GCA_964628475.1 uncultured Oscillospiraceae bacterium
AATTTTATTCCACAAGCAAAGTTCTTTTTCGTTTTCTTCAAAACGAAAATATTTCAAAAGAAATACCGAATTTGCTTAAGTTTGATATTTTATTATATCGCAAAAGATAAACCCTTAGAGAATTTTCTAAGGGTTTATCTAAACAATCTATAAAAAATATTTATATGCACTTAAAAAATAATTTAATAAACTTTCATTTAAAAACCATTATATATTTATCAAGAAATATCTTGATTTTTTAATAATATAGTTTTGTTTTATCAAGCTAAACAAAACTAAAAAGAAAGGAATTAATTATGTTAAAAAATTGTAAGTATCCATTTGAAACTCCTCCTTTGCCTTTTTCTTATAATGGCTTAGAGCCATATTTTAATAGCGAAACCTTTGAGTACCATCATGATAAGCATTTTAATGCTTATGTAAATAATTTGAATAATATTTTAAAGGATTGCCCTGATTTGCAAGATAAAACTTTAGAAGAATTATTAAAAAACCTTGATACTCTGCCTGAAAAAGTTAAAGGTGGAATAAGAAATAATGGTGGTGGTGTTTATAATCACGATTTATATTTTTTATTAATGAGCGATAAGCATAATCAGGAAGTTCCAAAGGAGATTGTTGACGCATTCGGCTCTAGCGAAGAATTTTTAAAAGAATTAAAAGCAAAAGCAATGGCAACATTCGGCTCTGGATTTGCATGGCTTGTTAAAACTGATGCAAATAATCTTAAAATTATTTCATTGCCAAATCAAGACACTCCTTATTCCCTAGGTTATACTCCTATTCTTTGCCTTGATGTTTGGGAGCACGCTTACTATATTAAATATAAAAATTTAAGAGGCGATTATATCGATAACTGGTTTAAGATTCTAAACTGGGAATTTGTAAAAGAATTATTATAGAAATTAGCTATAAACCCCTAAAAAACTTTATAAACTAAAAATACAAAGGAATGGCTTTTGCTATTCCTTTGTATTTTATATTTTTTTGATTTTCAGCTAAGAAAAATTCAGATTTTAATAATATACGTTGCATTATCCCCAATTTAAAAATGGAGCTTTTATATAAATCAAGGGAATGGCTTTTGCTATTCCCTTGTATTTTTGATTCGCTAAATTTCTTTATAGCTATCTTGCTGTTAAGCCAGTTGCTTTTAATTATTTATATAGCTATAATCAGCATCTTTTTTATTTAGGAAATATTTTCTTCATTATAATACTGCGCTTGTGCCTGCCATAATTCTTTATACTTGCCCTGCTTTTCTAATAAATTTTCATGCGTGCCCGTTTCGATTATACTGCCCTTATCAAAAACAAGTATTGTATCGCAGAATTTACAGCTTGATAATCTGTGCGAGATGTAGATTGCGGTTTTATCTGTTACTATTTCGCTAAACTTTTCATAGATTTCAGCTTCTGCAATAGGATCGAGTGATGCCGTTGGCTCATCTAAAACTATAAAGGCTGAATCTTTATAAATTGCTCTTGCTATAGCTATTTTTTGAGCTTCTCCACCTGAAACCTCAACGCCATTTTCATCTAAATCTTTATATAAATAAGTATTTATTCCATTTGGCATAGTTTTTAACCTATCAGCAAAGCCCGCTTTTTCTAATGCACTAATAACTTTTTCTTCATCATATTTTGTGCTAGATGCAACGTTTTGTGCTAGTGTATATGATAATAATTTAAAATCTTGAAAAACAACTGAAAATATTTTTATATAATCATCATAGTTATATTTTTTAATGTCAATGCCATTTAATAAAATTTCGCCTCCACTTGGCTCATACATTTTAGAAAGCAGTTTTATAAACGTGGTTTTCCCTGAGCCGTTTTCTCCAACAACTGCAATTTTTTCGCCCACTGTAAATTTAAAACTCACATCTTTTAAAGCGTAGTTTTCAGTTTCTGGATATTTAAAACTCACATTACGAAATTCTATTTCATATTTATTATCATTTCTTTTTTCAGTAGTGAGCGAACCACGATACATAACATTTTCAGTTTCAAGGTATTCAAAAGCTGTATTTAAAAATTCATGATTTAATTTTAACCAGTTAATCATTTGAATAAGCTTACTAACAGCCGATACAAACTGAACACTAGCCGTTACATATTGAACAAATGATCCGAGTAAAAAAGCCCCGCCCACTGCTTTTAGAGCTGCATATATATATATTATTCCTGTTAAAAAAGCTGAAACTGTGCTACTTAATCCATCAAAAACTCCAACTAAGCGTTTATTTAATTTGTCAAAAGATCCTCCTAATTTAAATGTCGTAGGGTTGTTGTGCATACACTCATCTAAAACAATATCCTGCCTATAAACCCTTATATCCATTCCTCTTTTTTTATTATAGGCTTCGTCCATTAAATAACTTCCAATTCTATTGCCTTGTTTAATTTCTTCCATGAATTCTTTTGAATAATAGCTATTAGATTTCACTTTAAAAAAAGAAGATAATAATAGAGTTATAAAAATCAATACCGCAACTAACACTATAAATATTGGATTATTTAAAAATAAATACTCTGCCTGTGTTGTCTTTGATAAAAATAAATTAATTGTGAGTATAAAACCTGCAATTATTGAAACTACTGATTTTACCACAATCGGATACCAATTCAAACTAATAAATCCAAGCCCCCAAAGCCCCATATTTGTATCTTGAGTTATTTGTGAGCGTAAATCACGAACTTTTTGGCTATCTGTTATGCAAAAATCCATATCTATTCTTTTTTTTCTAAATATATCTTCTTGGAATATTTGTGTTTCTGGATTATAATAAACTTTTTGCCATCTAAGGCTAATTGAACTTAAAATGCCTAAAACTAATGCACTCACTAAAGAAATTAGCACCCATTTTAATAATTCATCGGCATTTCTATTTATTGAAATTTGATTTATAAGCTGAGCAGAGATATAAATTGCCACATAAGGAGCTATACCATTTATAATTTCATTAATTGCTATTGAAATATAGGTTTTTGGAGATTCTTTATAGCATATTTTAAAGGCTTTAAAATTTGATTTTATCGCACTAGCTAAAGTTATTTTTTCTTCTTTCATTAAAATTCAACTCCTTCCTTATAGTATTTACTTTGAATATCATACAATTTTGCATATTCGCCATTTAAATTTAATAATTCAGTGTGAGTTCCCATTTCGAGTATATTTCCGTTTTGTAGCATTATAATTCTATCGCAAAATCTAGTTGAAGCAAGACGATGAGAAATAAATATAGATGTTTTATCTTTTGTCATATCATTATATTTATTATAAATATCGCTTTCGGCGATAGGATCGAGCGCTGCTGTTGGCTCATCTAAGATTATAAAAGGCGAATTTCTATATAAGGCTCTTGCTAGCATTAATCTTTGATTTTCGCCTCCTGATAATTCAACTCCATCATCATATACCGTTCTTCCAACATAGGTGTTCATTCCTTTTTCAAGGCTATTAATTTTATCAGTAAGCCCTGCTTTTTCAATGCAGTCTTTCACTTTTTCCAAATTAGCATTGTCAACTGATTGAGTAATATTTTCTAAAACTGTTATTTCTAAAATTGAAAAATCTTGAAAAACTGCTGTGAAAAATTTATAGTAATCTCTTCGATTATATTTTTTTATATCTTCCCCATTTAATAAAACTTCGCCTTCGCTTGGATCATAAAATCCGCAAAGCAATTTAACTAAAGTTGTTTTTCCTGCACCATTTAAGCCAACTATGGCAAGTTTTTCGCCTTGCTTTAAGGTTAGATTAAAGTTTTTAATTGTATATTTATCATCACTTTCATATTTAAAGCTAACATTCTTTAATTCTATTTCATATTTTTCATTTTCTTTAAGCTCTAATTTTTCTCCATCTTCAAATTTAAAAATTTCTTTTAGATTTAAAAATTCTAAAACACTTGAAATCTCTATGGAATGTTTATTAAGTTCATTCATTTTTGCTAAAAACTGCTTAAGCATACTTGTAAAAGCCGTAACAGTGGATAAATATAATAAAAATTCTGCTGTTGTAATTTCATTAGCTAAAATTAAATTTATTAAATAATAATAAGTAATTCCGTTTCTTAAAAAAGTTAAAATTAAATCTATAAAATCGGCTTTAATATACTGTTTTTCGCCTTTAATTATAAAATTTCGTAGCAGGCTAACTGAGGCATAATACATATCATCAACCCATTCTCTCATGCCAAAAATTC
>CAZVOQ010000164.1:0-4180 GCA_964628475.1 uncultured Oscillospiraceae bacterium
TAAGGAAAAAAATATGGCTCTATTATTATAACTTCATCACCTTGATTTAAAATAGTATTTAATGCTAAATACATAGCAGCAGTTGCAGCAGTTGTAATTAAAACTTCATCATTTTCAATTTGCATATCGTATCTTTTTTTATAAAAACTGCAAACGGCATTCCTTAAATCCTCATATCCTTTTGAGTCTGCATATCCTGTGTATCCACTTAAAGTATCTTCATATGCCTTAGTTAATAAATTGGTTGGTGTTATAATATCTGGATCACCTATACTTAAATTAATTAAATCTTCATATTTATTTTTATTTAATAAAATATCCCCTTCAATATTTTCAAATTTTTGATATTTTGTTGATATAAATCTCTTCATAATGCTCCCTTATTCTATAATTACTCTGTCTCTAATGCCTCAGATAACTCTGCCCAAATTTCAAATTGCTTTTCACTTTCAATTTTAGCTTTTTCTAATTCATCCCATAAATCAGCCATTTTTTTAGGATCAGTTGTAATATCTGGGTTTTGCATATCCTTTTCGCATCTATCGATAATTTTTTGAAGTGCGTCCATTTCCCTTTCGCACTCTTTTATTTTCAGCCTATCTTGGGCTGCTTTTTTTCTTTGTTCCTTTTGATTTATATTCTGATTTTTCGACTTATTTTCTTGCTCTTCTTTAACATTTTTAATAAAACTTGTACTGCTTTTCTTATCCATAAAATTGTTAAAATCTTGATAGATAACAGCTGATTTATTTTCAATATTAACAATTGGACAAGCTAGCTGCTGCATTAAATATCTATCATGAGTTACAACAACTAATGTTCCTTCATAGCTTGATAAAGCTTCTGTTACTGCTGCTCGCATATAAATATCCAAATGGTTAGTAGGCTCATCTACAAATAATAAATTTGATTTATCTAAACTTATCTGACAAAAGCGTAGTCTTGCTTTTTCACCACCAGATAAGCCTATTGAGCTTTTAAAAACTTCTTCGTTTCTATAACCAAATCTTGCAAGATAACTTCTAACTTCAAGCTCTTTCCATTTTGGTCTTAGTGCCCAGATATTCTCCATTACTGTTGCTTGAGAAACCATAACATGCTGATCATAAACCGACATTTTAACGCCATTCCCTATTTTAACTCTGCCTGAAGTTGGGCGATGTTTTCCATAAAGGGTTTTAATTAAAGTTGTTTTTCCTGCTCCGTTTGAGCCTGCGATAATTATTCTATCTCCACGCCTAACATCTAAATTTAAATCTTCAATTAAAGCTTTACTACCAGCGCTAACGCTTAAATTTTCAGTTTGCAACACTTCCTCATACGGCTGAGAATCAAAGGCAAATTTAAATTTTAGGGGAACTCTTGGATTTCTTGGTTTTTTTGTCATCTCCATTTTTTCAAGAGTTTTTCTTCTTGATTTTGCCATATTTGAAGTTGAGGCACGAACTAGATTTTTATCAATATATTCTTGCAGTTTCATTGCTTTTTCTAAATCTTGTTCATATTGCTTTTGTTGTAATTTTAATTTTTCTTCTTTTTGAATTTCAAAGGCTGAATAATTGCCTTTATATTCATAAAAATAGCTATCTTCTAATTCCCATATTCTATTACATATTTTATCAAGAAAAAATCTATCATGGCTAACTGTTATAATACAGCCTTTATAGTTTATTAGATAATCTTCAAGCCACACTAATGTATCAAAATCTAAATGGTTTGTAGGCTCGTCTAATATTAAAACATCTGGATTTTCTAAAAGAAGTTTTGCAAGATTTAATCTCGTTTGCTCACCACCAGATAAAACTCCAACTTTTTTATCCCATTCTTCTTGCGAAAAACCCATGCCATTTAGCATTTTTTTAATATGAAAATCTATATTATATCCATCTTTTGAATGAACTAAATTTTCAAGTTCGTGATGCTCTTGCATCAAATCTTTATTATGCGAATCTTCTATTAAAAGCTTTTCAATTTCTTGCATTCTATTTTGAGCTAAAAAAACATTTGAAAACACTGTTTGCATTTCTTTATATATAGTGTTTTCATCGTTTAATTTTTCCATTTGTTTTAAATATCCAAGCGTTATATTATCTGCAAACATTATTTTGCCTGTATCATTTTCTAAAACTTTCATTATCATGCTAAGTAGTGTGGTTTTTCCTGCGCCATTTTCCCCTATAATCCCAACTCTATCTTGATAATTCACTGTGGCATTTATTTCTTGCACTATAACATCTATACCATAGCTTTTTGATACATCTTCAAGGGTTATTATCATATATCCTCCGATATTTTATTTGTTGTATTTATTAAATAGTTTAATATATCTTTATAAACTTCATCTTTATTTATTTCATTAATCATTTCGTGACGTGCACCGCTATATAATTTTATTTGAACATCTTTTACTCCACAAGATTTATATTTTTTACTCACTAAAATAGGCGCTTTTCCATAATTTCCAACAGCGTCCTTATCTCCTGAAAAAATATATATCGGCAGTTCTTTTTTTATTTTATCATAAGCCTTTTTATCACTTGATAATTCCATTATAGAAAATAAATCTTTATATGCACTTAATGTAAATATGAAATCGCAATATTCATCTTTTGAAATTCTAGTTTCTATTTTCTCATCTCTTGTTAGCCAAGCAAACCTAGTTTTTGGATTTTTTATTCCTTTCATAAATTTACCAAAATTTAATTTTGCAATAAATTTAGAGCGATACTTATCCCCTTTAAACGCTGAAATAATATTAACTAATGTTTTACCTAAAATTAAATCATTCTTGCTTTCACCTGTGCCTGAAATGATTAAGCCATCTATTGTATTTGGAAAATTCACTGCAAAAACTTTTGCAAAAAAAGAACCCATGCTATGCCCCATTAAAAAAATCTTTTTATCTGGAAAATCATTTTTTGCTAATTTAAAAACTGAATTCATATCTTCTAAAACTTTAAGGTATCCAAAATCATCATCAAAAAAGCCTAGTTCATCTTTATTATTAACACTATTTTTATGCCCTAGATGGTCGTGTGCGTAGCAGGCTATATTATTTTCAGCTAAAAAACTCATAAAGTGCTCGTATTTTTCTGAATGTTCTATCATTCCATGAACAACTATTAAAACAGCATCAACTTTGATATTAGGAAGAATTTTAAATCCTTTAATCACATTGCCTTCTCTACTAGAATTAAATAAAAATTGAACTTTTTCAGTTACGCTAATCATAATTTCGCCTACCTTTCTTTTATAATTACTTTGAAACTTCTTCACCTAAAATAATACTTTTAAGCTCTGTAAAATCTCTTGCTATAAATTTAGGTGTAATTTTAGTTGTATTTTCAATGTTTTGAGAATTAAACCAACATGAATCAAGCCCTGAATTAATAGCACCTTTAATATCTGAATTTAAATTATCGCCAACTACTAAAACATTTTTTAAGTTTTCTATCCCTAAAGTTTTCAAAGGTGTTAAAAATGCTCTTTTATCTGGCTTTGAAACTCCCATTTTCTCAGATGTAAAAAAGCCATCAAAAAACTCTGATAATCCAGAAATTTTAATTCTTGATTTTTGAACATAATCAATACCATTTGTTATTATGCAAAGAGTTGCATGCTCTTCTATATCAACTAAAAACTCCTCCACACCATCATACAATATAGCACTATTTTTCAAAAAGCCTAAATATTCTTTATTTAATTGATCGCTAGTAACATTTGGAATTGAAAATGCTTTTAATAAATCTCGAAATCTATGTTTTTCGATTATATTTTTTTTGATTTTTCCTGCTTCAAATTCAGCCCAAAGTTGTCTATTTGCTTTTTTGTAAATATCTAAATTTTCTTGTGTTGTTTCAATTGCATATTTTTCATATAGCTTTTTTAAACATTCTTCTTCGCTTGCTTTAAAATCAACTAAAGTGTCGTCAAAGTCTAAAATAACGCAATTATATCCCATAAGTAATACCTCTTCGTAATCTCTCTTTTTATATTTTAATTTTTCGCATACGTATATAAGTATATTATATAATATTTCAAATAATAAATCAAAGAAAAAATGCTAAAAGCAAATTTTACTTTTAGCATTTTTATTTTTATAATAATTCTTTAATTTTTTCTTCAATAACCTTCATATCATCAACAGGCTCAAAACGATAAACAACTTCTCCATTTTTAT